>NZ_JBFODM010000088.1:0-92918 GCF_040908325.1 Aeromonas sp. R4-1 | reverse complement strand
CACCAGACATTGAAAATCAAAAATTGTTTTTGATGTTCGATGCTGTGAGTGCCCACACAGATTGCTTGATTCAAATTGTTAAAGAGCGACGCAACAGTGTGTTGCTGCGGGAGTGGAATTCTACTCAACCGCCTTCTCGAGTCAAGCCTTATTTTCAAAGGCTTTTCGAGGTTATCGACTTGGCTTTCTGCGTTGCCGCTTGCCCTGTCGATGGAGGCGCATTATAGGGATCTGGATCACGCTTGCAAGGGTGTTTTCGAATTAAATTCGCATTTTTGGTTCAACCGTTCACTAATCACCCAAAAAGCGCATTTATCCTGCAATAACACACCCGTTTGGCGAGCTCGCTATCCTCTAGATGGCGTGGCGATGGTAGCAGATCAAGGTTGTGGCGATTTGGTCTCTCTACATCTATATGCATGGTGATCGAGGTCACGCCTTCGGGTAACATAGCGCCCCTTTGCGATTCACACACTCTTGGGCTTTGGAGAGTTTAATGCCTTTTGCACTTGGCCAGCGTTGGATTAGTGATACAGAGACGGATCTGGGGTTGGGGACTGTCGTTGCTGTTGAAGGACGCATGGTTACCCTGTTGTTTCCGGCTACCGGTGAAAACCGCATGTATGCCAAAGAAGAGGCGCCGGTCACCCGGGTCAGCTTCAATGTGGGCGATCAGATCACCAGTCACGAAGACTGGACCATGACGGTCGAAGAAGTGCAGGAGAAAGACGGCCTGCTTATATATGTAGGTGTGCGCACCGACAATGATGAGCCCGTTGCCCTCAAGGAAGTGTTTCTCAACAACTTTATCAAGTTCAACAAGCCGCAGGATCGCCTGTTCGCCGGTCAGATCGATCGGATGTCCCGCTTCACCCTGCGCTACGAGGCGCTGGTCAACCAGCACCAGCGTCGTCGCAACCCGACTCGCGGTCTGGCCGGTGGCCGGGTCAGCCTGATCCCGCACCAGCTCTATATCGCCCACGAGGTGGGTCACCGCTACGCTCCGCGCGTATTGCTGGCCGATGAGGTGGGTCTGGGCAAGACCATCGAAGCCGGCATGATCATTCATCAGCAGCTACTCTCCGGCCGCGCCCATCGCGTGCTCATTCTGCTGCCCGAAACGCTCCAGCATCAGTGGCTGGTCGAAATGCTGCGCCGCTTCAACCTGCACTTCTCCCTGTTTGATGAGGAGCGCTGCATCGAGGCATTCGCCGATGCGGAGAACCCCTTCGAGACCGAACAGCTGGTGATCTGCAGCCTCGACTTCCTGCGCAAGAAGCGTCGTCGCTTCGAGCAGGTGCTGGAAGCCGAGTGGGACCTGCTGGTTGTCGACGAAGCCCACCATCTGGAGTGGAGTGAAGAGGCGCCGAGCCGTGCCTATGAGATGGTGGAAGCGCTGGCCGAACAAGTGCCGGGCGTGCTGCTGCTGACTGCGACCCCGGATCAGCTGGGCCACCAGAGCCACTTTGCCCGTCTGCGCCTGCTCGATCCCGAGCGTTTTTACGACTACGAAGCCTTCCTCGCCGAGGAGCAGGCCTATGGTCAGGTCGCCAGCGCTGCGCAAGAGCTGCTGGATGGCGAGACCCTGAGCGATGAAGCCAGACAGATCCTCGCCAGCCAGCTGGAAGGGCTGGACTTGAGCGATGCCGCCGCACGTCAGCAGGCGGTCGCCAAGCTGCTGGACCAGCACGGCACCGGCCGGGTGCTGTTCCGCAACAGCCGCGCCAATATTCAGGGCTTCCCCGAGCGTCACCTCAACATCTACCCCATGCCGCTGCCGGAGCAGTACAAGACTGCCATCAAGGTGATGGGCATGATGGGTGGCAATGGCGGCGATCTGCAGACCCGCGCCCTGCGCTACCTCTATCCCGAGAAGATCTTCCAGCAGTTCGAAGGCGACAACGCCACCTGGACCCAGTTCGACCCGCGCGTAGAATGGTTGCTGGAGCTGCTGCTCTCTGCCCGTCAGCAGAAGGTGCTGGTGATCTGCTCCGAAGCAGCGACCGCCATCGCGCTGGAAGAGGCGTTGCGTACCCGTGAAGGGATCCGTGGTGCCGTGTTCCACGAAGGGATGTCGATCCTCGAGCGGGACAAAGCCTCCGCCTATTTCGCCCAGCAAGAGGGTGGCGCCCAGGTGCTGCTCTGCTCCGAGATCGGCTCAGAGGGTCGCAACTTCCAGTTTGCCAGCCATCTGGTGCTGTTCGATCTGCCCCTCAACCCGGATCTGCTGGAACAGCGTATCGGCCGACTGGATCGTATCGGTCAGCAGAACACCGTCGAGATCCACGTTCCCTATCTGGAAGGGACTGCCCAGCGCGCCCTGCAGCTCTGGTATCACGATGGTCTGGACGCGTTCGAGCAGACCTGCCCGACTGCCCGCCCGGTATTCGAAGCGGTACGTGAAGAGCTGTTCGAGCTGCTGGCCGCCAACACCGGCGATCAGGCGGCCCTCGACGCCCTGCTGGTCAAGACCCGCGAACTGCACGAGCCGCTCAAGGCACGGCTGGAGCAGGGCCGCGATCGCCTGCTGGAGATCCACTCCAGCGGTGGCACCGCCGCCCAGCAGCTGGTCGACAAGCTGGCCGCCGAAGATGACGACACCAGCATGATCTCCTTCGCTCTCAAGATGTTCGACGAGATCGGCGTCAATCAGGATGACCGTGGCGAGAACGCGCTGGTGCTGACCCCCGGGGATCACATGCTGGTCTCCAGCTTCCCGGGCCTGCCACAAGATGGCATGACCATCACCTTCGATCGCAACACAGCCCTGTCGCGGGATGACATGGCGCTGCTCTCCTGGGATCACCCCATGATGCGCGGCGGTATCGACCTGATCCTGGGCTCCGAGATCGGTGCCACCTCGGTCGCACTGCTCAAGAACAAGGCACTGCCCATCGGCTCCATCCTGCTTGAGCTGATCTTCGTTGCCGAGTCTGCGGCCCATCCCCAGCTCTACCGCTTCATGCCGCCGACGCCAATCCGTCTGCTAATGGACAAGAACGGCCAGAATCTGGGTGAGAAAGTGGCGTTCGATGCCTTCAACCGCCAGCTGACTCCGGTCAATCGCCACCTCGGCAGCAAGCTCGTGACTGCATCCCAGCCGGTGATCCACGGTCTGATTGGCAAGGGCCAAGCCATTGCCGAAGAGCTGAAAGCCGGGATTGTCGACAAGGCCCGCGCCCAGATGGCGCAGACCCTGCAGCAGGATCTGGATCGTCTGGAAGCGCTCAAGGCGGTCAACCCGAACGTGCGCGACAGCGAACTGGATTATCTGCGCAATCTGCAGGCAGAATTGCACCACCTGATCGATCAGACCCAACTCAAGCTGGATGCCATCCGCTTTATCGTGGTCACCCATAACTGACAAGGTACCGACCGACAGCGGCCAGACCCAGCTCAAACTGGATACCCAAGGCCGCTTTGTCGTGGTTACCCATAACTGATGGGGGCTTGCCCCCACCTTCTGATGCGAGACATTTATGTTTGAATACTCACCGCCTCTGGAACCCTGGCTCGATATCCTGTTCAAGGACAAGGACATCATGGTGGTCAACAAGCCCACTGGCCTGCTAAGCGTCCCCGGGCGCGGCCCCGAGAATGAAGACAGCGTCCTGCATCGGGTGAAACAGCAACACCCCAAGGCGGCGGCAGCTCATCGCCTCGACATGTCCACCACTGGCGTCATTGTCATTCCCCTCAATCCCAACTCTCATCGGGAGCTGAGCCGACAATTTCGCGAGCGGGAGACCGAGAAGCACTACCTCGCCTGGGTGTGGGGTGAGCCGGAAGCAGAGTCGGGACAGGTTGACCTGCCGCTCTGCGTCGACTGGCCCAACCGCCCGAAGCAGAAGGTGGATCACGAGGAGGGGCGTCACGCCCTGACCCTGTGGGAAAAACTGAAAGTGGAGAACGGCAACAGCCTGATCAAGCTGACTCCCATCACAGGTCGCTCGCACCAGTTGCGCGTCCATATGCTGGAGCTGGGGCATCCGATCCTGGGTGACAACCTCTACGCCCATCCGGATGCGCTGGCGGCTGCCCCCCATCTCTACCTGCATGCGGCCATGCTGACCATCAGCCACCCCCGCAGCGGGGAACGGATGACCTTCGAGGCGCCGGCTCCTTTCCCGGTCTGATCCCGCAAATCGCAGAGATAAAAAAGCCCCCATCGCGAGATGGGGGCTTTTTCATTAGGGTCAGACGCGAATATCGATCTTGCTTCCCAGAGAAGCGCTGGCCGATGCCGGTGCAACCGGCGCTGATTGCGCTGCGTTTTGCAGCAGCTTCAGCGCAGCTTCGCCCTCTTGGGTCTGCTGTTTCTTGGCCAGACTGGCCGTCATCAGAGCAGAACCAAACGACGCATTTGCAGAACTTGATATATCCATAGGGTTCCTCCTGCACTCAACAGTATCGGCCAAGCGGCCCCGAACATAAGCACTGAATGCAAAACAATCTGAAAGTCGCTTTTCTATCAATCAGATAGCAATAGCATTCATGGTCCCTGTTCACCGCTGGATGACGCCTTCAAGCTCCTGTGCCGTCATCGCCCGAAGCACCTTGCAGGGGTTGCCAGCCGCCACCACATTGGCGGGCACGTCTTTGGTCACCACCGAGCCTGCACCGATGACGCTGTTGTCACCGATAGTGACGCCGGGGCAGATGACGACGCTGCCGCCGATCCAGACGTTGTGACCGATCCGTACCGGCTTGCCGAACTCGACACCCTGGATACGTGGCGCCACCGCCACCGGATGAGCGGCGGTGTAGATCTGCACCCCGGGCGCCAGCAGCACATTGTCGCCGATGTGCACCTCACAGACGTCGAGGATGGTGCAATTGACGTTGGCGTAGAAGTTCTCACCGACGAAGATGTTGGCACCATAGTCGCAGAAGAATGGTGGATTGATGGCGCACTCCTGGCCGCGGCTACCAAGCAGATCGTGAAGCAAAGCATCCCGCGCCGGTTTCTCCTGCCAGCTGGTGTTGAAGGTGTGATAGAGCCGGCGGCAGCGCTCGCGCGCCGCTTTCAGCTCGGGATCGCCCGCATCATAAGGCTCCCCCGCCACCATCTTCTGCCACTCGGTACCGCGCACCACCTTCTCCATTACCTACTCCATCAGCCAGATCAGGGATTCATAAGGGCGCAGCATACCCGATTGCGGTTGGGCCGGGCTATCGGGGTAGTTGCCGAGCAGCAGCCGACCTTGCCCGCTTTGCAGCTCGGCAGGCAAGGCAAACTCCACCGGCTCGCCGTAGAAGTTGCTCACCACCAGCAGGGTCTGACCGTTGGCACGGCGGGCATAGGCCCAGATCTGCGGGTGCCCGGTCAGCAGCTCCTGATAATCCCCCTGGGTGAAGATGGGGTGCGCCTTGCGAAGGGCGATGAGATCCCGATAGTGCCAGAACACCGAGTGCTGGTCGGCCAGCGCCGCCTCGGCGTTGATCTCGGGATAGTTGGCGGCAGGCTTGAGCCAGGGCGTCCCGCTGGTGAAACCTGCATTGGCCGCTGCGCTCCACTGCATCGGCGTGCGCGAGTTGTCGCGGGACTTGGCGCCGAGAATGGCGAGGATCTCGGCCTCGCTCATCCCTTCCGCCTGCTTGATGGCGAAGATGTTGCGGCTCTCCACATCCTGATAGTCATCGATGTGCTGATAGCCGGGGTTGGTCATGCCGATCTCCTCCCCCTGATAGATGTAGGGGGTGCCTTGCAGGCCATGCAGCGTGCTGGCCAGCATCTTGGCGGCGACCACCCTATGCTCACCCTCATCGCCGAAGCGGGAGACGATGCGCGGTTGGTCGTGATTGCACCAGAACAGCGCCGACCACCCCTTGCCGTGCATACCGCTCTGCCAGTGGTTGAAGATGCGCTTGAGTTCGAGGAAGTCGAACGGCGCCTTGGTCCACTTGTCGCCGTTGGGGTAATCCACCTTCAGATGGTGGAAGTTGAACACCATGGAGAGCTCGGAGCCATCGAGGGCGCCATAGCGCTGGCAGTGCTCCAGCGAAGTAGAGGACATCTCCCCCACCGTCATGGCGCCGACAGGAGCAAACACGTCGCGGCTCACATCCTGCAGGTATTCGTGGATGCGCGGCCCGTCGGTGTAGAAACGGCGGCCATCGCCTATCTCGTCGTTGGGGAACGCCTGATCCTTGGAAATAAGGTTGATGACGTCGAGGCGGAAACCGTCCACCCCCTTCTTGGCCCAGAAGTGGATGAGCTTTTTCACCTCGGCGCGCACTGCAGGATTTTCCCAGTTGAGATCCGCCTGCTCGCGGGCAAACAGGTGCAGGTAGTACTGACCGGTGGCGGGATCCAGCTCCCAGGCGCTGCCACCAAACTTGGATTGCCAGTTGTTCGGCACGCCGCCATCCACCGGATCGCGCCAGATGTAGTAGTCGCGGTAGGGGCTGTTTTTATCCCCCAGCGCCGACTTGAACCAGGCGTGCTCGGTGGAGGTGTGGTTGACCACGATATCCATCACGATGCGGATATCGCGCGCGTGGGCGGCGGCCAGCAGCGCCTCGAAGTCAGCCATGGTGCCGTAGGCGGGGTCGATGGCAAGGTAGTCGGCGATGTCGTAGCCGTTGTCCACCTGCGGGGAGACGTAGACAGGGGTCAGCCAAAGGGCATCGACCCCCAGGGTTTTGAGATAGTCGAGGCGCGCCATGATCCCCTTGAGGTCGCCGGTGCCACGGGCCGCGGAATCCTGAAAGCTCTTGGGGTAAATCTGGTAAATCACGGCACTCTGCCACCAGGGTGTTTGGCTCATGGGTCTTTCTCTTGTCTCGAATAGGAAATGGAGAGGGCGACCCGCGGGTCGCCCTGATAATCAGTGTCAGGCGCTGGCTTGGGCCAACTTGCCAGCGGCTTGCTGGCGCTTGTAGACCAGCAGGGTCAGCACCACCGGCACCACGATGGCGACCAGCATGGCGATGGCAAATACCGCCCAGTATTGCGGCTGGATGGAGAGGATGCCCGGCAGGCCGCCTACCCCGATGCCGTTGGCCATCACCCCGGCGAAACCGCAGATGAGGGCGGCAAGGCTGGACCCCACCATGGCGCACAACATGGGGAACTTGTACTTGAGGTTGATACCGTACATGGCCGGTTCGGTCACCCCGAGGTAGGCGGAAATGGCGGCAGGTACCGAGATCTCCCGCTCGTTCTCCTTGCGGCTAATCAGAATGATGCCGACAACCGCAGACGCCTGGGCGATGTTGGAGAGCGCGATCAGCGGCCAAATCGGGGTGCCCCCCATGCTCTGCATCAGCTGCAGATCCACCGCGTTGGTGGTGTGGTGGATACCGGTAATGACCAGCGGTGCATAGAGGAAACCGAACAGGGCAGCACCGATGGGAGCGAAGGAGCCGGTCATGGCGGCCTTGGCAGCGAAGCCAACGCCATCATCAATCCAGCGACCGAACGGGCCGATAAAGGCGTGGGCCACGATCACCGCCAGCAGCAGCGAGACAAACGGCACAATCACCAGATAGAGATAGGCCGGAATGATCCGCTTGAGGTTGGTTTCCACCCAGGCAAGGAAGACACCCGCCAGCAGCGCCGGAATGACCTGGGCCTGATAACCCACCTTCTGGATCACAAACAGGCCGAAGTCCCACACCTCGGGAGTCTGCTGACCAATGCCGTAGGCGTTCATCAACTGCGGTGACACCAGCGTCACCCCCAGCACGATACCCAAGATCTCGGAGCCGCCCATCTTCTTCACTGCAGACCAGCAGACGCCGACCGGCAGGAAGTGGAAAATCGCCTCGCCCAGCAGCCAGAGGAAGGCGTGTACCTGAGCCCAGAACTGGCTGATCTCAGTGAGGGTGTGAGTGCCATCGTCGAACATCTTGATGTCGCCGATGACGTTGCGAAAGCCCAGGATCAGACCGCCGGTGATGATGGCGGGCAGCAACGGTACGAAGATCTCCGCCAGATGGGAGATGCCTCGCTCCAGCGGGTTCATGTTCTGGCGCGCCGCCTGCTTGGCGGTCTCCTTGCTGCCACCGCTGACGCCGAGCTGCTCGGTCAGCGCCTTGTACCACTGCTCTACCTCATTACCGATCACCACCTGGAACTGACCGCCCTGGGTGAAGCTTCCCTTCACTGCCGGAATGGTTTCGATGGCCTTGCTGTCGGCCTTGGCCGGATCGTTCAGGACGAAGCGCAACCGGGTCAGGCAGTGGCTGACGGTGGCGATGTTCTCCTTGCCGCCGATCTTGTCGATCAGGGTGGCAAGCTGCTGTGCGTTGATCTTGGACATGGGTCTTCCCTCTGTGACGCCATTGAATAGTGGTCTGTATCGCCCTTTTGAGCCAGTCTGTCGGCCGGAGCGTTTTTGGTATCGTTCCCATTTAGCATGCCGACAATCTGGCCAGATCGAAATGGGAACGTTCCCAATTCGTGGCCAGCGTCACAAAAAGCACACTTTTTGTTCAGTCGGAAGTGATGGGGCTCACAGGGTTCGGCAGGGGGCGATTGTCACCAGCGGAGGCCGATCCTGCTCAATCTGGCCGAGCAGCTGACGCGCCGCCTGCTCCCCCGCCCCTTTGTAACCAAGATCGAGACTGAGGGCGTTGGGGAAGAGGAAACTGAGCATGGGGTTGTTGCCAAGGCCAGTCACCAGTACCTCGCTACGCCCTTGTTCTTGCAGGTATTTTGCCGCACCGATGGCGAGGGTGTCGCTGGCGCAGACCAACGCCTGGGTGGAGGGGGTCAGCAGCTCGGCCGCCAGCCGGTAGCCACTCTGCAGGCTGAGATCGCCGAGGGCGCTGCGCGCGTGCAACCCCTGCTCTGCGCAGTAAGCGAGATAGGCATCGAGGCGGCGCTGGCCGGTGGTGAGGTCCGAGGCATCCACCCCCAGATAGGCGATATCGCGGGCACCACGGCTTGCCAGCTGCGCCAGCATGGTGCGCACCGCACCGGCGTCGTCGAAGCAGACCGAGGAGAAACCGGGATATTCACGAGCGACCAGCACCAGCTTCTCTTTCAGCGGCGCCATAGCGGCATAGTCCAAGTCATTGAAGGCGAACAGGATAATGCCATCCACCCCGCGCCGCTCCAGCACCGCCAGATGCTCCTGTACCTTGGCGGGGGAGAACTTGCTCTCCATCAGCACAGCATCGTAGCCGCGCTGATAGAGGGTCTCCAGCATGCCGCGCACCGCCTGATTCTCCGAGCTGGAGTCGAGCCGCGAGACGATGATCCCCACCACCTGCTGGCTCTGGCTGCGCATGGCCCGCGCCGATTTGCTCGGCACGAAGCCATGTTCAGCGATGATCTGCTCCACCCGCTCGCGGGTCTCCTGCTTCACCTTGGGATCCTGATTGAGCACCCGGGAGACGGTCGACTTGCCGACGCCACTCAGTCTGGCGATATCGAGGATGGTCAGTTTCTTGTCCATGAATTGGCTCACAGGAGGCTAGGCGGTGGAATTGCCCACATTGTTGTGATTAACCCCTGTGAATACAAGCCCATGGCGTTAGAATGCCCTTTTTGCCCCGCCGTCAGGGTGTGTGGGCACAGCACAGGATGCCCATCATGGATCTGCTGGCCAGTATGCTCTTCTCCCTCTCCATCACAGGCCCCATCTGCGTGGTGCTGCTGCTCGGCATCTTGCTCAAGCGGCTGGGGCTGCTGCCGGATCCCTTTACCGAATCCGCCTCGCGACTGGTATTTCAGGTCACCCTGCCCGCCCTGCTCTTTCTCAGTATTCTTGGCACCAACTTCGCCACCATGCCGAGCCTCTGGTTTATCGGCTATGGCCTGCTCGCCACCGTTATCAGCTATCTGGTGCTGGAACTGCTGGCCGGACGTTTTATCGGGGAGCAGCGACTGCGCGGGATCTTCGTGCAAGGTAGCTTTCGCGGCAACAGCGCCATTATCGGGCTCGCCTATGTGCAGAACGCCTACGGCCACGAGGGGTTGGGGGCGGCGGCCTTCTATGTCGGCGCGGTGACCGTGCTCTACAACATTCTCGCAGTGATCACCCTCACCCGCAGTCTCGGCGGCGCCACCGGTATCCGCCCCATTCTGCTCGGCATCATCAAGAATCCCCTGATCATCGCCATTGTGGCGGCGCTGCCCTTTACCCTGTTCGGTATCAAGATGCCGCAACTGCTGCTCACCACCGGCAGCTACTTCGCCAACATGACGTTGCCGCTGGCGCTGCTCTGCACCGGCGCCTCCCTCAGCCTGGATGCTCTGCGTGGTGGTGCAGCCATTGCGGGCTGGGCCAGCATCATGCGGCTCTGTCTCATTCCGGCTGCGTTCACTCTTGGGGCGGCCCTGCTCGGCTTCAGCCATCTGGAGCTGGGTATTCTGTTTCTCATCAGCGCCACCCCGACTGCCGCCGCCAGCTATGTGATGACCCGTGCCATGGGGGGCGACAGCGTGCTGGCCGCAAACATTATCGCCACCACCACCCTCGGTTCGCTGGTCACTACCAGCCTCGGGGCAACTCTGATGAATTACCTCGGTCTTATGTACTGACCCTGCCCGAGGAAACTGCCAACCTCATCGCCACCACGAACCTTGGCTCCCATACACTGGCAGGGAGCAACCCTGATGAACTATCTGGGCCTGATGTACTGACAGCTTGACCTTGCCGGAGGCGGCAGCTTTAGGCTGGCGCTCATCAACAGAGGAGATATCCCATGACCATCGAACTCACCGTGTCCGGCATGTCCTGCGGTGGCTGCGCCGCCAGTCTGCAAAAAGCCCTGCTGGCCCAGCCTGCAGTCACCACCGCAACCGTCGATTTCACCAGCAGCAAGGCCGTCATCGAGAGCGAGCTGAGCAAGGCCGAGCTGATCGCCCTGATCGAAGACAAGGGTTTCTCTGCGAGTTAAATTATCTCCATAGAGGTATAAAACAGGTTAAAAATCTGTACTCACCTGTCTTTTGGTGAGTTTTATCACAGACCCGGGTTATTAAACGGGCAAACTTGCTGCGATTATTCCAACCATAAGGATTTGCAGCATGACCCTACCGATCCGCAAGACCCTGCTCGCCGTCGTCGTCGGCCTGACCCTCTCCCCCATGGCAATGGCCCTGCCCAACGTCCATATTCTGGCAACCGGCGGCACCATTGCCGGGGCAGGCCAGTCCGCGACCCAGTCCAACTACGAGGCAGGCAAGGTGGCCATCGAAACCCTGATCGCCGCCGTGCCCGAGATGAAGAACGTGGCCGACGTGCAGGGTGAGCAGGTGGTGAAGATCGGCTCCCAGGACATGAACGACGAGGTGTGGCTCAAGCTGGCCAAGCGGGTCAACGAGCTGCTGGCCAAGGATGACGTGGATGGTATCGTCATCACCCACGGCACCGACACCATGGAAGAGACCGCCTACTTCCTCAATCTGACCGTCAAGAGCGACAAGCCGGTGGTGCTGGTCGGCGCCATGCGCCCCTCCACCGCCATGAGCGCCGACGGCCCTATGAATCTCTACAACGCCGTAGTGACCGCCTCCGATCCTGCCTCCAAGGGACGTGGCGTCATGGTGGCGATGAACGACACAGTGCTCGATGCCCGCGATGTCACCAAGACCAACACCACCGGGGTGCAGACCTTCGCCTCCCCCAACTTCGGCCCGCTGGGTTACATCCACAACGGCAAGATCGACTATCAGCGCAGCCCGGCCCGCCTGCACACCAGCAAAACCCCGTTTGACGTGAGCAAGCTCGACAAGCTGCCGCAAGTGGGCATCGTCTACAGCTACGCCAACGCCACCGACTTGCCGGCCAAGGCGATGGTGGATGCCAAGTTCGACGGCATCGTCAGCGCCGGGGTGGGCAACGGCAACCTCTACCACACCCTGTTCGACACCCTGGCCAAGGCGAGCAAAGACGGCATCACGGTAGTGCGCTCCGCCCGCATACCGACCGGCGCCACCACCCTGGATGCCGAGATCGATGATGCCAAGTACGGCTTCGTGGCCTCCGGCACTCTCAACCCGCAGAAAGCGCGGGTGCTGCTGATGCTCTCCCTGACCCAGAGCAAGGATCCGGCCCAGATCCAGCGCTGGTTCCAGCAGTTCTGATAAGGCGTTTCGGGACTGAGATGAGCAAGGGCGGGACTTCCCGCCCTTTTCCATCCTGCCATGCCACTTCGCCAAGCTCCCGCTTCGTCCATGACACCATTTTGCGGAGTCATCCTTCCCTTTTCCGGCCATCTTTTTCAGCCATCCCAGAGCGCTGTCATCAAATTAGCGAGCCGGATCACCCGCTTTCACAAGCGCATCGCCGCCAAATTCATTACACTGCCAGCGATCTTATCCACTCAAGGAGTGCTGTTGCTGTATGGAAATATTGATCCTGCTGGGATTGATTTTGCTTAATGGCGTCTTCGCCATGTCAGAAATCGCCATCGTCACCGCACGCAAGGCTCGCCTCGGCAAGCTTGCCTCTGAAGGCAACCGTTCCGCCGCCATTGCCCTCAAACTGGGCGAAGACCCGACCCATTTTCTCTCTGCCGTCCAAATCGGCATCACCAGCATAGGTCTGCTCAACGGTATCTACGGCGAATCCCTGCTGGCCCAGCCCTTCTCCCTCTGGTTGCAGGAGTGGGGACTCCCAGCCAAGAGCAGTGGCCTGATCGCCACCATCATCGTGGTGGTGGTGGTGACTTACCTCTCCATCGTGGTGGGGGAGCTGGTGCCCAAGCGGCTCGGCCAGCTCAATGCCGAGCGCATCGCCTGTCTGGTGGCCCGCCCGATGCACTGGCTCGCCACCCTGACCCGCCCCTTCGTCTGGCTGCTGTCGGCCTCCACCAATGCCAGCCTGCGGCTGCTGCGGGTCAACCAGAACGGCAGCGCCAACGTTACCGAGGAGGAGATCCACGCCATGCTGGTGGAGGGCTCGGAAGCCGGGGTGATCGAGGATCATGAACACACCATGCTGCGCAACGTCTTCCGTCTCGACGAGCGCAGCCTCTCCTCCCTGATGGTGCCGCGCAGCGATATCCGCTATCTGGATCTGGCTCTGCCGCTGGAGACCAACCTGCAGCGACTGGTGGAGTATCGCCACAGCTATTTTCCGGTCTGCGACGGCAACCTGTCAGAATTGGTGGGTATCATCAATGTCAGCAAGGTGCTGCACGCCTATATCAAGGGGGAGCCCATCGATCTGGCTGCCCTGACCCAGGAGGGCAGCCTGCTGCCCGAGACCCTCAACGGCGTCGAGCTGCTCAACCACTTCCGCACCCACAGCGAACAGATGGCGCTGGTGGTTGACGAATATGGCGAGCTGCAGGGACTGGTCACCCAGCAGGATCTGCTGGAGGCGCTGGCGGGGGATTTCCAGCAGGAGGATGGCGAGGACAACTGGGCATTCCGGCGCGCCGACGGCAGCTGGCTGCTCGATGGCCTGATCCCGCTGCCAGAGTTGAAGGACTGTCTGGAGTTGGTTCGTCTGCCAGAAGAAGAAAAACATCACTATCACACCCTCGGAGGGCTTATCATGCTGCTCCTTGGTCGTGTTCCACAAACCGGAGACCTGGTGACACTGGAACAGTGGCAACTGGAAATTGTTGACATGGATGGCCTGCGCATCGACAAGGTGCTCGCCATGCCCTTGACCGATCAACCCAGCTAACCTGCGGAGTTTGCAAGTATGGAGCAGTTTTACCAACTGGCTCACGCCTTTATGAATCACGATCTGAACACACTTTCCGATCCCAAGATGGCCTTCATGATCTGTGGTGTGATTCTGACGTTTCTGGTACTGGAAAACGGATTCATCCCTACCGCCTTTCTGCCCGGTGACAGCCTGCTGATCCTCACCGGCGTGCTCATCTATCAGGATGTATTGTCTCTCGGGGTGATCCCGCTGTTGATCATGGCCACCTTTGTCGGCACCTGGCTCGGTTACATGCAGGGGCGCTTTCTCGGCCACACCCAGCTCTACCATCGGCTGATGTCCCACGTGGAAGAGCGGCACCAACAGAAGGTCTACCACTTGCTGGACAAGTACGGGATCATCACCCTGATCACCGCGCGCTATATCGCCTTCGTGCGCACCGCCTACCCCTACATCGTCGGTGCCACCGAGCTGCCCCAGGGGCGCTTTCTCATCGTCAATCTGATCAGCTCCATCATGTGGATCTGCCCGCTGGTCGGGTTTGGCTACTACCTGAGCCACACCAAGCTGGCCGCCGAATACCAGACCCAGTTTTTCAATATCATCATCTATCTGCCGGTGGCCCTGCTGGTGGGTGGCATGGTCGCGCTGGTCTGGCGCTGGATCAGCAAACGCAGGGCCGCGCAGCCGCGGGATTGACCCCTCGCCCAACGCCTGACCCGAAAGCCCTCGCCAGAGGGCTTTTTTGATCGCCAATTTTGCGCAAATAGCAGAAATAGTCCCGCTCGGCCCTTGTAAAGCCGGGGTAAAAATGAGTGAATCTAGCGCCTTTTTTTGGATGGGAATGGAGTCGGTTGTATGTGGTGTCGGATTCGCGCAGCAGCGCTGGTTGTCGGGTTGATGGGAATGCTGGGATTGCCTGCGGTCAGCGCGGCACCCAACCCAGCCAAACTGGAAGTACGCTCAAGCAGCGCCCTGGTCGTGGATGTAAAAACGGGCAAGACGCTCTACCAGAAGAATGCCACCAAGGTGCGTCCCATCGCCTCTCTCACCAAGCTGATGACAGCGCTGGTGGTGCTGGATGCCAAACAGAATCTCAACCAGACCATCACGGTCGACAAGAACGATCTGGATCGGGTCAAACACACTCACTCCCGCATCCGCATGGGCACCAAGGTGACCCGCCGTGACGCCCTGCATCTGGCGCTGATGTCCTCCGAAAACCGGATGGCCTCGGCACTGGCGCGTCACTATCCGGGCGGTCGCAGCGCCTTCGTGCGGGCCATGAACAACAAGGCCAGACAGCTGGGTATGCGCAATACCCACTTCTATGACTCCACCGGCCTCTCCACCCGCAACGTCTCTACCGCCCAGGATCTTGGCAAGCTGGCCGCCGCCGCCTATCGTCAGCCGCTGATCCGTCAGTTCACTCAGGATGAGAACCGGGAGATGCGCTTCAGCGCACCCGCCTACAGCCTGATGTTCAACAACACCAACCCGCTGGTGAAAAACCCGGATTGGGACGTGCGCCTCTCCAAAACCGGCTTCACTGACGAAGCGGGGCGCTGTCTGGTGATGCGCGCCAAACCGGACAGCCGCGAGCTCGCCATCGTGCTGCTCAACTCGGTGGGCAAACGCACCCCTATCGGCGATGCCAACCGCATTCGCAAATGGCTGAAAAGCTGAGTAAATATTTCAACACAAAAGGATGCTGCGGCATCCTTTTTTATTGCCTGCAGAACGCCTCAGCAGGCCTTGCAGGATGTTGATGAGCGAACCCTGAATGATGAGCTGCGCAGCATCTGCCGTTGCAACAGCAGGCATATAGCGCGCCTATAGATGAGGCAAAGGGTGGTGAGGCGGTGCAACGATGAGAAGAACTGTGCGCAATCACAGAAAGGGGAAGAAATGAGTACAAGAACAGCCAGGTAAACGGGCGATCTACCCGCAACAGCGCACGGGGATCCGCACCAAAAAGCTAAATATCGCCCATAAAAAAACAGCCCCGACCGAAGTCGAGGCTGTCTGTATGGTGCGCCCGAGAGGATTCGAACCTCTGACCACCTGGTTCGTAGCCAGGTACTCTATCCAGCTGAGCTACGGGCGCTCATAAACTTTTGGTACTGCTTGAAATATGGTGCGCCCGAGAGGATTCGAACCTCTGACCACCTGGTTCGTAGCCAGGTACTCTATCCAGCTGAGCTACGGGCGCTCACAAACTTTTGTGTACTGCTTGAAAAATGGTGCGCCCGAGAGGATTCGAACCTCTGACCACCTGGTTCGTAGCCAGGTACTCTATCCAGCTGAGCTACGGGCGCTCATAAATCGTTGTGTCGTTTTAAATGGTGCGCCCGAGAGGATTCGAACCTCTGACCACCTGGTTCGTAGCCAGGTACTCTATCCAGCTGAGCTACGGGCGCCCTGTTTTAAAACGATAAAAAAAGCTTACTTATCAGTAAGCCTTTTCCAAAGTGTCGACTTGCTGATGGTCAACACATGACTCTTGCTTGAGTCGTAATATGGTGCGCCCGAGAGGATTCGAACCTCTGACCACCTGGTTCGTAGCCAGGTACTCTATCCAGCTGAGCTACGGGCGCAAATGGCGGAGAAGGGGGGATTCGAACCCCCGATGCGGGTATAAGCCGCATACTCCCTTAGCAGGGGAGCGCCTTCAGCCTCTCGGCCACCTCTCCGTTTGCGGGGCTGATAATACTTCACAGGGATTTTTAGTCAAACACTTTTTTGGAGAAAAAAGTGCGTTCGCTCAGCATTTGGTCAAAGCGTGGAATATTCAAACAATATCGGCACTTATCCCGCAGTTTCGCGCCCTGCAGGGCAATTTCAGGGGGCCGGAAAAACAAAAGGCGACACATGAGGTGTCGCCTTGTCACAGCCATGAAAGTGGCTTAGAAGCCCGGTTGGCCCGGAACTTTCTCGGCCTGGATGCGCTGGTAGATCTCTTCGCGGTGTACGGAGACCTCTTTCGGCGCGTTAACACCGATACGGACCTGGTTGCCTTTAACGCCCAGTACGGTGACAGTCACTTCATCACCAATCATCAGGGTTTCCCCAACACGACGAGTCAAAATAAGCATTCGCTTGCTCCTGTATCCTGTTTTGTTTTTATATCGATATGCGACATTATCTAACAAAGATACCGATATGGTAAATGGTTGAAACTAAATCAATCAGAGATTGTTAGCCCAAGGGCTGCTCTTGCGGTGCCTGATCCAACCCGAAAGCCGCGTGCAGGGCTCGCACCGCCAGCTCCAGATACTTCTCGTCAATCACCACAGAGATTTTGATTTCAGAGGTCGAGATCAACTGCATGTTGATCCCCTCCTCGCCCAATACCTTGAACATGGTGCGCGCAACACCGGGATGGTTCCACATGCCGACACCGACAATGGAGACCTTGGCAATTTCGCCATTTCCCTGCACGCAGGAGGCGCCAAGTTCGGTGGCGGTCTCCTCCAACAGAGCCCGGGCACGGCGATAGTCGTCACGATTCACCGTGAAGGTGAAGTCGGCGGTGCCATCTCCCAGGGTGTTCTGCACAATCATGTCGACATCAATGTTGGCGTCGCTGATCGGATTCAGGATCTGCGCGGCAACGGTTGGTCTGTCCGGCACACCCAGAATGGTCAGGCTGGCCTCGTTGCGGTTAAAAGCGATCCCGGATACCAGGGGAGCTTCCATCCTATCACCTCCATATGTGATTAAGGTTCCCTCTCCATCGATAAAGCTCGACAGCACCCGCAGCGGGACGCGGTACTTGCCCGCAAACTCCACCGAGCGGATCTGCAGCACCTTGGCGCCGAGACTGGCCATCTCCAGCATCTCCTCGAAGGTGATGGTGTCGAGACGACGCGCCTTGGGCTCGATGCGCGGATCCGTGGTGTATACCCCATCCACATCGGTAAAGATCTGGCACTCATCGGCCTTGATGGCCGCCGCCACGGCAACCGCCGTGGTATCCGAACCGCCGCGGCCCAGCGTCGTGATGGCGTTATGCTCGTCACGGCCCTGGAAACCGGCGATCACCACCACCTTGCCCGCAGCCAGTTCGGCATGAACCAGCTCGGTGTCGATGTGGGTGATGCGCGCCTTGCCATAGGCGGAATCGGTATGAATCCGTACCTGATCACCGGTCATTGAGACCGCAGGACAACCGCGTTTGTTCAACGCGATCGCCAGCAGCGCTATGGTGACCTGCTCACCGGTGGAGACCAGTACATCCATCTCCCGCCGGTTGGCATCAGGATCCAGCTGCTGGGCCATGCCCAGCAGCCGGTTGGTTTCGCCCGACATGGCGGAGACAACCACCACCACGTCGTGTCCCTGGGCGCGGGTCTGCTCGACCCGCTCAGCTACCGCCTCGATCCGCTCCAGTGTGCCGACCGAAGTGCCGCCGTACTTCTGTACATAGAGTGCCACAGATCACCTCGCCCGATTACAGGCGCTCTTCCAGCCAGGAGTGAACGGATTGCAGCGCTGCCGGCACCGCCTCAGGCTGGGTACCACCCGCCTGTGCCATGTCCGGACGGCCACCGCCCTTGCCACCCACCTGCTGGGCAACCAGATTGACCAGCTCACCGGCCTTGACCTTGCCGGTCAGGTCGTTGGTGACGCCGGCGATCAGGTTGACCTTGCCATCGGCACAGGTGGCCAGCAGCACGACACCGGACTTCATCTGGTTCTTCAGCTCGTCCAGCATGCCGCGCAGGGATTTCGGATCGGCCCCTTCCAGCGCTGCAACCAGCACCTTCTGACCGTTGATCTCGATCACCTGACCCAGCAGATCGTTACCAGCCTGAGCGGCCAGCTTGGCCTTGAGCTGCTCCAGCTCGCGTTCCATCATCTTGGCCTTGTCCAGCATCTGGCGAACCTTGTCGGCGATGCAGAACTGATCACCTTTAACCAGTGCAGCAGCCTCTTCGATCTGCTCGCCAACCTGATGCATGAAGTCGATGGCGGCCTTGCCGGTCACCGCTTCGATACGGCGCACGCCAGCAGCGATACCGCTCTCGGCGATGATCTTGAAGAAGCCGATATCACCAGTGCGCTTGGCGTGAGTACCGCCACACAGCTCGGTGGAGTAGTCGCCCATGCGCACGACACGCACGTCGTCTTCATATTTCTCACCAAACAGCGCCATGGCACCGGCGGACTTGGCCGCTTCCAGATCCATCAGCTGGGTGGTGATTTCATGGTTGGCGCGGATCTGGTTGTTGACCAGCTCCTCGACCCGGCGAATGGTCGCCATGGTCAGCCCCTCGAAGTGGGAGAAGTCAAAGCGCATGCGCTCGGCCCCAACCAGAGAACCTTTCTGGGTGACATGCTCGCCCAGTGCCTGACGCAGGGCTGCGTGCAGCAGGTGAGTCACGGAGTGGTTCAGGGCGATGGCCTGACGACGGTCAGCGTCAACCACGGCTTCCACTTCGGCGCCCTTCTCCAGAGTGCCCAGCTCCATGTAGCCCTTGTGGATGATCGCCTTGCCCGCTTTCAGGGTGTCGGTCACGGCAAAGATGCCGTCGTCCACTTTCAGGGTACCGCTGTCGCCAATCTGGCCGCCGGACTCGGCGTAGAAGGGGGTCTCTTCCAGCACGATGACCGCTTCGTCACCGGCGATAAGACCGCTCACCTCTTCCACACCCTTGTAGATACCAACCACGCGGGTGCGCTCGGTCAGGGTCTTGTAACCGGTGAAGGGGGTCTCGAAGTCGAGCTTGAGCATCTCGTTGTAGTTCACGCCGAAGCTGGAGGCCTCTTTGGCACGAGCACGCTGCTTCTCCATCTCGGCCTTGAAGCCCTCTTCGTCGATGCCGATCTCGCGCTCGCGCACCACGTCGGCAGTCAGGTCGGCCGGGAAGCCGTAAGTGTCATAGAGCTTGAACACCACTTCGCCCGGAATAACCTTGGCATCGCCCAGGTTGGCCAGAGCATCTTCCAGCAGCAGCAGACCGCGATCCAGCGTGCGGACGAACTGCTCCTCTTCGATGCGCAGCACGCGCTCGACCAGCGGCAGCTGGGCGATCAGCTCGGCAGCGACATCCTTCATCTGCACCGCCAGCTCGGCAGCCAGTTTGTAGAAGAAGACGTCGGTGGCACCCAGCTTGCGGCCGTGACGCACGGCACGGCGGATGATGCGACGCAGCACATAGCCACGACCTTCGTTGGACGGCATCACGCCATCTGCCACCAGGAAGGCGCAGGAGCGGATGTGGTCAGCTATGACGCGCAGGGACTGGTTGCTCAGATCGGTGGTGCCGACAATCTCGGCCGCTTTCTTGATCAGCGCCTGGAAGATGTCGATTTCGTAGTTGGAGTGGACACCCTGCATGATGGCGGAGATCCGCTCCAGACCCATGCCGGTATCCACGGACGGACGTGGCAGCGGCTCCATGGTGCCGTCAGCCTGACGGTTGAACTGCATGAACACCACGTTCCAGATCTCGATGAAACGGTCGCCATCCTCTTCCGGTGAGCCGGGACGGCCGCCCCAGATGTGATCGCCGTGGTCATAGAAGATCTCGGTGCAGGGACCGCACGGGCCGGTATCGCCCATGGCCCAGAAGTTGTCGGAAGCGTAAGGGGCACCCTTGTTGTCACCGATGCGGACGATGCGATCGGCCGGGACACCGACCTCTTTTTCCCAGATATCGAAAGCTTCATCGTCAGTCGCGTAGACGGTCACCAGCAGGCGATCTTTCGGCAGCTGCAGCACCTCGGTGAGGAAGCCCCATGCAAACTTGATGGCATCCTGCTTGAAGTAGTCACCGAAGCTGAAGTTGCCCAGCATTTCGAAGAAGGTGTGGTGACGAGCGGTATAGCCGACGTTTTCCAGATCGTTGTGCTTACCACCGGCACGCACGCAACGCTGGGAAGTCGTCGCGCGATTGTAGGCACGCTTGTCTGCGCCAAGGAACACGTCCTTGAACTGGTTCATACCCGCGTTGGTAAACAACAGGGTCGGGTCGTTATGCGGTACCAGCGAGCTGGAGGAGACAACCTGGTGCCCCTGGGAACGGAAATACTCGAGAAACGCAGCGCGAATCTCTGACGTGGACATATACATGGAAAATCCTGCTTGATTCGAATACGGACTTTTAACCGCATTAATGTAAGTTTTCTGCGGGGTAAAGTAAAACGGACAGGGCCGCCACGGGCGAAAAAGCGCACATAAACGGGCCAGATAAGAGCGCCGCTGCCTACAGTGGCTTTTTTCACTGTCGAGAGGCAAAAAAGCAGCGCATAAAGAGGGATGAGATGAACAAAAGGCCGCTTTTTCGGGATTGTGCGCGCAAGCTACTGAGCGAGCAGGAAAAACCTGCCGCAAGGAGAGGTGAAACGACGTATGCCACGCAGTGGCGTTACTCCTCCCGCTCCTGCAGGGCAGAGATGGCGTAACGTGCCTGATCCTGGGTAAAGCCGCGCCCCAGCAGATATTTGAGCCACTTCATCCGCAGCTTGAAATCGGCCAGATCGACAATTTTTGCCCGTCGCTCCAGCAGTTCGAAGGCAAGCTCGAACCAGTCCAGCTCCGGCTGATCGAATGCGGCATCAATCTGCATATCGTCGAGCCCCTTGCGGCGCAGATCGAAACGGATCTTGATGGGGCCATGGCCCTTGGCGGCACCGGCCCGTACAGCCATACCGCCGTAACGTTCGTCATTGACCCAGTTGTAACCGCGGCAGTAGTCGACCACTGCCTCGATCACCTCTTCATTGAAACCCTGCTGGCGCAGCCGGTTGGCCAGCTCCGACTCGGCACTCTCGCGACGGGCCAGACTGCGCATGGCAAAGGCGCGGGCGGCGGTAAGCTGCTCGGCAAAGGTCGGTTCGGCAGGCTCGACCGGTTCTGTAACGGATTCATCAACCATCATAAATAACAAGGCCGGGTATCTACCCGGCCTTCCTTTGTTCCTTATTCGAACTCTTGTTCGCTTTCGGCATCGAACTCGTCTGCCTCAACCGGAGCAGCCTTGTCATCGACAGGCACTGCGCCGGAGAGCAGCAGCTCGCGCAGGCGGGCTTCCACTTCGCCAGCCATCACCTTGTTCTCGGCGAACAGCTTCATCACGTTGGCCTTGCCCTGGCCGATCTTCTCGCCGTTGTAGCTGTACCAGGCGCCGGCCTTGTCGATCAGCTTGTGCTTGACACCGAGATCCACCAGCTCGCCCTCTTTGGAGATACCGGCGCCGTAGAAGATCTGGAATTCAGCCTGCTTGAAGGGCGGGGCCACCTTGTTCTTGACCACTTTGACGCGGGTCTCGTTACCGACCACCTCGTCGCCTTCCTTGATGGCGCCGATACGACGGATATCCAGACGCACGGAGGCGTAGAACTTGAGCGCGTTACCACCGGTAGTGGTCTCCGGGCTACCGAACATGACGCCGATCTTCATCCGGATCTGGTTGATGAAGATGCACAGGCAGTTGGCGTTCTTGATGTTGGCGGTCAGCTTGCGCAGCGCCTGGGACATCAGACGGGCCTGCAGACCAACGTGGGAGTCACCCATCTCCCCTTCGATTTCCGCTTTCGGCGTCAGGGCCGCCACGGAGTCGACGATGATGACGTCAACCGCGTTGGAGCGAACCAGCATGTCGCAGATCTCCAGCGCCTGTTCGCCGGTATCCGGCTGGGAGATCAGCAGGTCGTCGACGTTGACGCCCAGCTTGGCAGCGTAGATAGGGTCGAGGGCGTGTTCCGCATCGACGAAGGCACAGGTTTTGCCTTTCTTCTGGGCTTCCGCGATCACCTGCAGGGTGAGGGTGGTTTTACCGGAAGATTCCGGGCCGTAGATTTCGACGATACGGCCACACGGCAGACCGCCAATGCCCAGCGCCACGTCCAGCGAGAGGGAACCGGTAGAGATGGCTTCGATATCCATGGTCTTGCTGTCGCCCAGACGCATGATGGAACCTTTGCCGAACTGCTTTTCAATCTGACCCAGCGCAGCCGCCAGTGCCTTCTGTTTGTTCTGATCCATGCCAATCTCCGCTGGAAATCGTGAGTAAGAAGTGAAGTTGGGCTAAGTATACTGTCTATTCATACAGCATCAAGCCCAATTTATCTGAGCAGGGCCAACAGACCCGACAAGGCCTGTCTCACCGCCTGCTGGCGTACCTGTCGGCGATCCCCATCGAAGCGGGCGAGCAGGGAGTGGTGACGGCCATTGCGGTCGGCCCAGGCGAACCAGACGGTGCCGACCGGCTTGCCTTCGGTGGCGCCGCCGGGGCCGGCGATGCCACTGATAGCAACGCTGATGGAGGCAGACGAGTGCGCCAGCGCGCCGCGGGCCATCTCCAGCACCACCGCCTCGCTCACCGCACCGTGCTGCTCAAGGCTCTCGCTGCTCACCCCCAACATCTGCTGCTTGGCCTCGTTGGTATAGGTGACAAATCCGCGATCGAACCAACCGGAGCTGCCCGCGATGTCGGTGATGGCGCTGGCCACCCCGCCGCCGGTACAGGATTCGGCGGTCGCCGCCAGCCAGCCCCGCTGGCCAAGGGCCCGTCCCAGCTCGATGGCAAGGTGCTCTATCTCTGCATCCAGTTTCATCACGACTCCTTCTGATCCGCTCAAGAGGCACATTATGCGATCCCGCTAGCGCCGCCCGCAACCACGGCAGACCGCCCTTGCCTGCTGCAATGTGAGGTGCCGCACCTGTGTCTGCCTTCAATAGTGCAGAACAACCGCGCCCGGAACACCCGCTCCCCCGTCGCGGCGCTTATGTGTAGAATGGCGTCATCAAGCTCAAGGCTCATCACCGCAGACACAGGCCCGCAGAGGCCCCTTCTGGAACAGAACATGACCGCACAACACCACGCTACTGGCGCTGCGCCAAGCGCCAATCTCAGCGCCCACACGCCCATGATGCAGCAGTACCTTGGCCTCAAGGCCGAGAACCCGGAGATCCTGCTGTTCTACCGGATGGGCGACTTCTACGAGCTGTTCTATGACGATGCCCGCAAGGCCTCCCAGCTGCTCGACATCTCCCTGACCAAGCGCGGCCAGTCGGCGGGCAGCCCCATCCCGATGGCAGGAGTGCCCTATCACGCCATCGAGGGCTATCTGGCCAAGCTGGTGCAGCTCGGTGAATCCGCCGCCATCTGCGAGCAGGTAGGGGATCCCGCCACCAGCAAGGGGCCGGTGGAGCGCAAGGTGATCCGCATCATCACCCCGGGCACCGTCTCCGACGAGGCGCTGCTCAGCGAGCGGCAGGACAACCTGATCGCCGCCGTCTACCACGATGGCCGCCGCTTCGGCTATGGCACCATGGACATCGGCTCCGGCCGCTTCTTCATCAACCAGTTCGAGAAAGAAGAGACCCTGCTGGCGGAGCTGCAACGCACCAATCCGGCCGAGCTGCTCTATCCCGAATCATTCGAGTTCCTGCGCCACGTCGAGGGTCGCCGCGGCCTGCGCCGCCGCCCGGAGTGGGAGTTTGAGCTCGGCACCGCCCGCAAGCTGCTCTGCCAGCAGTTCGGCACCCAGGATCTGGTGGGCTTTGGGGTCGAGCAGAGCGAGACCGCCCTGTGCGCCGCGGGCTGCCTGATGCAGTACGTCAAAGACACCCAGCGCACCGCCCTGCCCCACATCCGCAGCGTGCGCCTCGAGCAGCCTGATCACGCGGTCATCATGGATGCCGCCACCCGCCGTAATCTGGAGCTGACCCAGAATCTGGCTGGAGGCTATGAAAATACCCTGGCCGAGGTGCTGGATCGCACCGCCACCCCCATGGGCAGCCGCCTGCTCAAGCGCTGGATCCACCAGCCGATCCGCGATCGGGTGATCCTGAAAGGTCGCCAGAGCACCATCAAGGAGTTGATCGAGCAGAACCTCTATGACGAGCTGGGCAGTCTGCTGCGCCAAGTCGGCGATGTGGAACGGGTGCTGGCGCGCCTCGCCCTGCGCTCGGCCCGCCCGCGCGACCTCACCCGCCTGCGTCAGGCGTTCGCCCAGCTGCCCGAATTGCAGCGTCTGCTGGCGGACAACGAACACGAAGCGGTGCAGCAGCTGGCCGAGCGCGCCAGCACCTTCCCCGAGCTGCTCGACCTGCTGGAGCGCGCGGTGATGGAGGTACCACCTGTGCTGATCCGCGATGGCGGCGTGATCCGTGACGGCTTCAATCAAGAGCTGGACGAGCTGCGGGATCTGGCCAACGGCGCCACCGCCAGCCTCGCCCGCATCGAAGAGCGGGAGAAGCTGCTGACCGGCATCAACACCCTCAAGGTGGGTTACAACAGGGTGCACGGCTTCTATATCGAGGTGAGCCGGGCCAACAGCCATCTGGTGCCGGCCCACTACATCCGCCGTCAGACCCTCAAGAACAACGAACGCTACATCATCGATGAGCTGAAGAAATACGAGGACAAGGTGCTCACCGCCCAGGCGCAGGCGCTGGCATTGGAGAAGCGGCTCTACGAAGAGCTGCTCGATGCCCTGCTGCCCCACCTCGGCGATCTGCAGGAGTCCGCCGCCGCACTGGCGGAGCTGGACGTGCTGGCCAATCTGGCCGAGCGCGCCGAGACCCTCGACTACCGCTGCCCGCGACTTCTCGACGAGGATCAGATCCTGATCGAAGCGGGCCGCCATCCGGTGGTTGAACAGGTGATGACAGACCCCTTTATCGCCAACCCCATCCGACTTGAGCGGGAACGGCGGATGCTGATCATCACCGGCCCCAACATGGGCGGTAAATCCACCTACATGCGCCAGACCGCGCTGATCGTGCTGCTGGCCCATATCGGCGCCTTCGTGCCCGCCGACAGCGCCCGCATCGGCCCCATCGACCGCATCTTCACCCGCATCGGGGCGTCGGACGATCTCGCCTCCGGCCGCTCCACCTTTATGGTGGAGATGACCGAGACCGCCAATATCCTCAACAACGCCACCGCCCGCAGCCTGGTGCTGATGGACGAGATTGGCCGCGGCACCAGTACCTACGACGGACTCTCGCTGGCGTGGGCCTGCGCCGAACAGCTGGCGAGCAAGATTGGCGCCTACACCCTGTTCGCCACCCACTACTTCGAGCTGACCCGCTTGCCCGAGCTGATGAGCGGGCTGGCCAACGTCCATCTGGATGCGGTGGAGCACGGCGACACCATCGCCTTTATGCATGCGGTGCAGGAGGGGGCAGCCAGCCGCTCCTACGGCCTGCAGGTGGCGGCGTTGGCGGGGGTGCCGAAATCGGTGATCCAGCAGGCCCGCCACAAACTGCATGAGCTGGAGAGCGCCACTCCGGTGGCCGCCGGTGAAAGCCGCCCGGCCCCGGCGGCTCTCGCCCCGCAACCCCATCCGGTGGTGGAAGAGCTGGCAGCGGTGCGCCCGGACGAGCTGACCCCGCGTCAGGCGCTCGACCTGCTCTATCGCCTCAAGCAGATGCTGTAAGCACTGGCCGCCGCGCAAGCATGCACAAGGGGAACCGCGAGGTTCCCCTTTTTATATTCAGCGCATTATGTTCAGCACCGACCCCAGCCGTTCAGGCCACCGCTCGCGCCTCTCCACGGGCCCGCAGCAGACTCTGGCGCCCCTGCCAGTAACCCTGCAGATAGCCGGACTCCAGCTTGACCGGGTCCTGGGTAAAACGGGAGACCATGAAATCGGTCGGTGGCGCGATCACCTCGATGTCGCAATCGGCAGGGGGGTTGGCGATGAAATCGAGCGCCCGGTTGTAGGCACGATCCCGCTCCAGCATGGCTTGCGCCAGCGCAGGCTGGGTTTTCAGCAAGGCTTTGACCATCCAGCAGAAACGGGCCGGCTTCTTGCGATATCCCCAGGGCTCCGACAGCACCACCGTCATCCGCCGCGCCCCGCGCCGATAGGCCTCTATCACCGGAATGGAGTCGCTGATGCCGCCATCGGCCATCGGGCGACCATCAACGCAGGGGGTATCGTGCTGCACCACCGGCAGGGCGCAGGTAGCGGTCAGCACCTCATCCATGTTGTCGGGCTGCACCGGCAGATAGATGGCCTTGCCGCTCGCCACATCGGTCGCCACCGCATAGAAGGGAATGTCGCGGGCGCAGAAAGTGTCGAGATCCAGCGGGAAGTGATGGCGACTGGCCTGCCACAGCCAGCCGATGTCCACCAGATCACCTCCTTTGACGAAACGCAGGGGATCGAGAAAACGGGAGCTGCAAGCCAGCTCGGTGATGATGTGGTGACTGCGGCGCGGCTGCTCGCTCAGATAAGAGACCAGATTGGTGGCACCGGCCGAGACGCCCATGACGAAATCGAACGGGTAGTGGTGACTTTCGACAAACGCATCGAGCACGCCGCTGGCAAAGATGCCGCGCATCGCGCCCCCTTCGACAATCAGGGCGCAAGAGTGGGAATTAAACATAACAAGGCTCCGTCAGCTGTAATACCTGCCGGGATCGATACCGGCCCAGTGATGGACGCCTTCATGCAGAACATCAAGACGCCGCAGCAGGACGATTCAGGCTCACTCGCACAAGCCAGAAGCGGGCAGGAGCAAACCTGAACCGTGAAGCGACCCCCAGTATATGCAGCGCACCAACCTTCAAAAAATGAATTTAAATAATAAAAAACATGCCTTTTTAGCATGATTGAGTGCATCGGCAGAGACGGCCCTTTATCCGGTAATAGCCCCATCAGGATCAAGGCAGCCCGGGCCCGAACGTCCCGTCGACGGGGTTGTAGTGGTAGGCCCGATAATCAAAGTCCACCTTATCAAGGCGCGGATTGGCCAACTCGAACAACAGGCGCTTGGGGAGCTGCGCCTGCTCGAGGGAAGGTTTGAAGTGGCGCAGCCAGAGCTGTTGCAGCGAGCCATCCCGCCACGCCAGCTTGAGCCCGACCGAGAGGCGGCGGATGGCGGCCTGATTATCCTTGTGGGTGTAGAAGAGGTGGAGGAAGGGATAGTGCAGCGCCACTCGCCGATCCACGGTGAGGCCGGGCAGATCACTGTGCTGCTCCTGCTCGATGAAGAGCTCGTTGGCCCCGCGGCAGAAGAGATCGATGCGACCGCGAGCCACCAGCTTGAACAGCCGCTCGTAACCGTCGATCTCCTGCACCTTGAATCCCCCATGACGCAGGATCTCCGCATCCTGCCAGCCACGTCCCTGCCCGTGCAGAAATTGCTGCAGGTCGGTCAGGGTATTGACCCTTGCCACTGCGTCGGCCTGCTGCGGACTGACAAAGCAGATGCGATAACCGAGGATGCCCAGCTCCACCGGAAAACGGACGTAATCCAGCGCTCCGCTCTCTGCGGCCGGACGCAGACTGTCGGCCACAAACAGATTGGGGTATTGCTGAGTCTGCACAATCTGTCGCATCCGGATACGGTTCATAGGCGGTGCGGTTCGCAGCTCGTAGTCACCGAAGCTGTCGCGGGTCTTCTCCAGCGCCAGCTGCAACAAATCGCGAAAATAGAGGGTACGCAAGTCCCGATCGCTTTCGGGGCTGATATGAGTGATGACGTCGCTCGCCCGTAGGGGAGTGGCAAGGAGGGAAAGACTGCACAGCAGCAAGCAGGAAGCGAGGCGATGAAAGGTCATACTGCTCATCCCGGAAATACAGGCTCACTAGAGTGTAGCGCCGGGACAAGCAGCCTTCTAAAGGGAAGCCAGGCCTACCAGAACATCCGGCCCAGCAGGGGTGCCAGCAGCACGGTCACCATACCGGCGATCATCATCACCATGCTGGAGACCACCCCCTCCTCATTACCCATCTGATAAGCCCTGGCAGTGCCGGCGCCGTGGGCCGAGGCACCAAACCCCGCCCCCTTGCCGAGACGGCTGCGAATGGCCAGCACGGTGAGCACGCTCTCCCCTACCGCCATGCCGATGACACCGGTGAGCACCACAAACAGCGCAGTGAGATCGCTCTGACCGCCGATGGCGCGGGTCGCCTCCACCGCAAACGGCGTAGTGATGGATCGCATCGCCAGACTGCGCTGCAGCATGTCGGAGAGATCGAGCCAACGGGCCAGCAGCACGGTACTCCCCACCGCCATGATGACTGAGGCGACCACCCCCACCGACAGCGACAGCCAGTGGCGACGAATGAGCTGGCGGTTCTCATAGACCGGCACCGCGAAGGCGACGGTCGCTGGGCCCAGCAGCCAGAGCAGCCAGTGGGATTCGGCCATGTAGTCCTGATAGGGGATGTGGAACAGCAGCACCACGGCCACCAGCAGGGTCGGCGCCAGCAGCAGGGGCATCAGCGGCAGAATGCGCTTTTTGCCATAGAGCCATTTGCTGGCGTAGTAGAAGAGCAGGGTGAGGGCGAAGCAGATCAGCCCGAGCAGGGTATCAGACATGACGGCGACTCCGGCGGGCCAGTTTCAGTTCGAGGCGGTAAACCCGGTCCACCACCAGCGCCGTGGTACCGAGCACCAGCGTAGTGCTCACCAGCAGCACCACCATGATGCGCCACCCCTCTTGCAGCAGCAGCTCCTGATAGTTGACCACCGCCACCACGGCGGGGACGAAGAAGAGCAGCATCTCGGCCAGCAGCCAGCGAGCCCCTGCGCTGAACCACTCGGCCTTAACCACCCCGAGCAGGATGCAGGCCAGCAGCAACAGCATGCCGGTGAGGTTGGCGGGCAGCGGCAGATGGAGGGTACGCACCGCGGTATCGGCCAGCAGCCAGATGGCTGCCAGCAACACAATCTGGAAGGGAGTCTGTAACCAGCGCAAGCAGAGGGCTTTCATGATCATCGTCTTTCTGTGAACCGGCTCACAGTATAGAGTTGAGCAAAACCTGCCAGAAATGAATTAAAATTATCAAATTCATGCCGCATAGGCATACTTCATCCCGTACCCGCCAACACGAGTCGAGAGAGTCCATGGATATTCGCGCCCTGCGCTATTTTGTCGAACTGGTGCGGGAAAAAAGCTTCACCCGCGCCTCTGAAAAGCTGTTCGTCACCCAGCCCACCATCAGCAAGATGATCCGCAATATCGAAGAGGAGCTGGGCCAACCCCTGCTCAACCGGGAAGGGCGCCGCTTCACCCTGACCGACAGCGGCCTGGTGCTGTTCAACCGGGCCCAGACCATCTTGGCGGAGATGCAGCAGCTGGAGGCCGAACTGGCGGATCTGCAGAGCCTGCAACATGGTCGCCTCACCCTCGGCATTCCCCCCATGGTGGGTCACGTCTATGCGGATCTGATCCGCGCCTACCGCAGCCGCTATCCCAAGGTGGAGCTGACCCTGGTGGAGTACGGCGGTCGCCGCATCGAACAGGCGGTGCTGGAGGGGGAGCTGGATCTCGCTATCACCATGCTGCCGACCAAAGAGGGGGGCGCCCTCAGCGCGCTGGAGCTGGATCAATACCCGATCCGGGTAGTGTTGCCTGATCAACCCCGCTGGCATGGCGAGGCGCCGCTGCGGCTGGAGTCCCTCCAGGAGGAGCCCTTCCTGCTCTATACCCGGGCGTTTACCCTGAGCGAGCGGCTGGAGCAGGCGTGTCAGGAGGCGGGCTTTGTGCCGCAGGTGGCGGCGCGCAGCAGCCAGTGGGATTTTCTCACCGCCATGGTACGCAGCGGCATGGGGGTCGCCTTCTTGCCGGATCCGGTCTGCAACCGGCTGACCCCGGATGGTCTGGTGCTGCGGCCGCTGGAGCCCGAATTGAGCTGGCGACTCGGGGTGATCTGGCCGAGCGAGCGCTATCTGTCGCGCACCGCCGAGGCCTGGCTGGCCCTCTGCCGCCAGCGGCAGGCGCCTCAGTAATCGCCGAAGCGATCGGTCTGCGGATTGTAGAAGTAGGGGCGGTAATCGAAGCTGATCCCGTCGAGGAAGGGGTTATCCAGACGCAACATTCGGCGCTGGGAGAGCTTGGCAAAGGCGATGGCCGGGCCAAAGCTCTTGCGCCACAGCGCCTGTAGCGAGCCATCCTGCCACGCCAGCTGCAACCCCCGCTCGACCCGCTTGAGCGCCTCGCGATTGTTGGGATTGGTGTAGAAAACCCGGGGCAGCGGGTAGTAGATCAACAGCGCGTCATCCACCAGCAGATCCGTCATCTCCTTGTGGGTCAGCTGCTCGCTGCGCAGCTCGCTCACCCCGCGGCAGAAGAGATCGAAGCGGCCCCGCGCCACCATTTTGAACAGCTTCTCGTACCCCTCCACTTCCACCACCTCCATCCCGGCGTAGCGCAGGATATCCACATCCAGCCACCCCTTGCCCTGACCGAAGGTGAACTGGCGCAGCCCCTTGAGGTCAGTCACTTTGCTCACCGCCGCCTTTTGCTGCGGACTGACAAAACAGATGCGGTAGCTGACGATCCCCAGATGGATGGGAAAACGGACATAGGCAAGCCCCAGATCCTCGCGGGTGCTGCTGTAGCTGTCCATCACAAAGAGGTTGGGATAGCTGTCGAGCTGCATGCTGAGCCGCTCGCGCGCCTTGGTCATGGGCGGCGCAGGCTCCAGCAGATAGTCGCCAAACTGGTCGCGGGTCTTGTCGAGGGCGAGCCGCAGCAGCTCCCGATCATAAGTGGTGCGCGGATCCCGCTCGCTCTCCGGGCTGATATAGGTAAACCGGGTGGCCGCCTGTCCGGTCAGCGACAACATGCAGAGCAGAGCGGCAGCAAGCAGATGCAGGGGTAACATAAACCGCGCCTTGGCTGAAGGGGTACTTTCAGTGTAGCCCTGAGCGTGGGCGCCCCACCTTGGCGCGGCCTGTGCGAAGATAAGCAACACGACAAACAGGAGGATGCGGGCAGATATCCTCACGAGTCACATCGCCTCCGGGCCACCACAGGCCCGGAGGGCAGGTTCACACCTTGCCCGGCACTACTCTTCGCCGATGGGTGCAGCGATCCACTTCATCAGCGTCAGCATATCCTGCGGCGCCACCCCGACCGAGAGACCGCGCTTGCCGCCGCTCACCAGGATCTCGTCAAACTGCAGCGCCGACTCGTCGAGCACAGTGGGCAGCAGTTTCTTCTGCGCCAGCGGGCTGATGCCACCCACCTTGTAACCAGTCAGCTTCTCCGCTTCCGCCGGTTTCATCATCTCCACCTTCTTGAGACCGGTCGCCTTGGCCAGCTGTTTCAGGCTGCACATGCCGGATGAGGGAACGATGGCCACCACCGCCTGCTTGTCGTGATGGGCGACCAGAGTCTTGAACACCTGCGCCTCCGGCAGCCCGAGCTGGGTCGCGGCATGCTTGCCGAAATCGTCGTGGGCTTCGCACTCGTAGGGGTAGAGCTTGTGGGGAATTTTGAGCTTCTTCAGCAGGTTGATGGCAGGAGTCATGATGGTTGCCTTGAATCGAATCGCATAAAAACAAGGCCAAACAGTCTGCGCCTCACTCTGGGGTGATGCAAGGGGGGATGGAAGTTGCAAGAGCCATTGACTGGCCGCCATGCCATGCACGCTTGGTGGCGAGCGACCAGAAGACTTGACCAAACAGAGTCCAAACGGGTATTGCTTTAACCCTTTGACGCCGCCACAACCCATACCGCAGGAACCCATATGCAACTAACCCCACCCCAACCGCCTCAGGACGATGATGTTGAAGCGCTGCGCATTGGTCTCTCGGGCTTCAACAAGGATCACGCCGGCACCCATCTGCGCGAGCGGATCGCCAGCTTTATCAAAGATGAAGAGGGCAAGGTACACGGCGGCATCATCGCCGACATCAAGTGGGGCTGGCTGCATGTCGACTGGCTCTGGATCGATGAAAGCATCCGCCGCGATGGCTGGGGCGGCCGCCTGCTCGGCGCCATGGAGCTGTACGCCCAAAGCAAGGGCATCAGCAACTACCATCTGGAAACCACCAGCTTTCAGGCCCTCCCCTTCTATCAGAAGCAGGGTTACGAAGTCTTTGGCCAGCTGCCCGATATGCCGCCGGGGCATATCAGTTACTTTCTGAAAAAGCAGGACAAGTGATGACATTCCAGCCCCTTGCCAATGCCAATATCGTGATCCGCCCGTTCGAAGCGGGCGATGCCGACGAGTTTGTCCGCGCGGCCCACGAATCGATCGAGACGGTCGGTAAATGGATGAGCTGGTGCTCCCATTCATTTACTCGGGAGAGCGCGCTGGAGTGGTTTACCAGCCGCGAGCAGGATTGTGCGGCGGGACGCGCCTTTGACATGGGCATCTTCTGCGCCACCACCGGCCAACTGCTGGGTGGCGCCGGTATCAACCTGCTGTCGCCCCACCATCACTACGGCAATATCGGTTACTGGGTACGCCAATCTCGCCAAGGCTGCGGTATCGCCAGACAGGCGGTCGCCCTGCTCCGTGACTTTGGTTTTCAGCAGTTGGAGCTATTTCGGCTGGAGATCGTGATGGGGGTTGGCAACAGCGCCAGCGAAGCTGTTGCCATCGCTGCCGGAGCCGCCTTTGAGTGCCGGGCAAGAAACCGTATCTTTCTTCATGGGCAGCCCCTTGATGCACATATCTATTCGCTTGTTCCTAAGGAAGGTGCGAATAAGTCACCAAACATAAAAATGCGCCCTTGTAAGCATTTGAATTTAATAAACTAAATTTTTCAGTTTCGTTGTGGAGGGTGCTTATTCGCACCCTCCTTAGATCACAGACGATCTGCCTGTTCAAATTTCATTAACAAAGTGCGATCCCGCCCTGCGCTCACCACGCTGCCAACGAGATTCTGAGCGAGCCTCTGAATTGGGGATTGATCGTGAAAACTTGCTTTTTATTTGGCGCCAGCGCAACGGAAAATTGGTATCCCCTTCCGGCAATTCCAGCAAGGCATGCAGATGTTCGGGCAAGACAACCCAGCCATGGATCCGGAATGGATGATTCTCTTGCACCTCCCTGACAACCTTCCTCAACAGATCGATCCGTTCGACCAGTAGATGGTTGTTCTGGCGTTCAGCCAGCACGACCGTAAAAAACCAGGTTCCCCCCGGTCGCCATGCCCGTATGTAATTCGCCATGCCTTGCCCAACCGACAATCAACCATGTTGTTAAATGTGGTCCAAACAAAGCAAAACATGGGGGGCAATGAACGAAGTGAATTGCACCTCTCGTCACAATCGCGGTGCAATGCGCTCCGCTTATTGCACCCTACGACAACTCCCTGAGGTTATGGAGGGCACGGTTTTGGCTCCCCCTCCAATCCGCCGAGGGGAAGGTGAAAGGTCAGGAGCGCCATCAGGGATGATGGCGCAGACGCAGCCGGCACAGGGATGTGCCGTCTGCGGCGGTCCGTCCGACCTTGCACCTGCCCTGAGGGAAACCGCGTAGCGGTCTGATTGGTGGGGGAGAAGACCTTTGGTGACTTTGGGTCTTTCCAAAGTCACTCGCCCCAGCCCGAAGGGCGGGCGAAAACCCTTCGAGGCCAGCGGCCTCGCATCCTGCACGGCGAAGCCGTGCCATCGACTATCTCCTCGGACGATTACGCCTGACGGCTAATTGACCCTGCGATTGCACGGTAAGGCCGTGCCTGCTTGCCACAGGCACGGAGTCTGGCTGGACACCGGATGCCACCTGCAAAGGGGAGCATGGCCGCCCCTATCGGCCCAAGAAGGGTTCCCAGTCCTTGAACACTGGCTGCAACCCCGCCTGCCGCACGGCGGCGGCCACTTCCCCTACCGGACGGTCGTCGTGGATGGCGAACTGCTCCAGCTCCTCCGCATCTCCCTCGGCATAGCCTCCCGGCTGGGTGCGCGACTCGGCCGACATCTGGGTGATGCCAAGGCGCACCGCGCCGTTGCGAAAGGTGGCCGACTCGCGGGTGGAGAGCGACAAATCCAGCGTGGGCGAGAAGAGGCGCCAGGCGCAGATAAGCTGGGCCAGCTGGCGATCCGACATGAGCACGGCAGGCTCCAGCCCACCGGTGCAGGGGCGCAGGCGCGGGAAGGAGAGCGAATAGCGGCTCTGCCAGTGGTGGCGCTCAAGCCAGCTCAGATGCTCGGCGACAAAGTAGCTATCGGCGCGCCAATCCGAGGAGAGGCCGATGAGCGCCCCCAACCCGATTTTGTCGATACCGGCGCGGCCCAACCGATCGGGCGTGGCGAGGCGCCATGCGATGTCCCGCTTGTTGCCGCGCAGGTGATGGCGGGCGTAGGTGGGGGCGTGGTAGGTCTCCTGATAGACCATAACGGCGTCGAGGCCGAGGCTCTTCAGCTCGGCATATTCGGCCTGCGAGAGGGGCTGCACTTCCATCCCTACCGTGCTGAAGTGGCGGCGGATGATGGGCATCACCTCGCGAAAATAGGCGAGCCCCACCTTGTGTTCATGCTCGCCAGTCACCAGCAGCACGCTGTCAAAACCGCGCGCCTTGATGGCCAGACACTCGCGCTCAATCTCCTCTGCATTCAAGGTCTTGCGCTTGAGGCGGTTGCTCATGGAGAAGCCGCAATAGGTGCAGTCGTTGGCGCACAGATTCGACAGATAGAGCGGCACATAGAAGCCGATGGTGTTGCCAAAGCGCTGGCGGGTGAGGCGCTCGGCCTCGGCCGCCATCTGCGGCAGATAGGCTTCGGCGGCAGGGGAGATCAGCGCCATAAAATCGGCCAGGGTACGGCGTGGTGCGCTCAGGGCGCGGGCCACATCGACGGCGGTCTTGGCGCGGATCTGCATGCCGATATCGTCCCACTCCAGTTCGTGCCAGCGGTCGAGAAAGGTTGGCTCCTTAGCCCTCACCCTCAGCCCCTCTCCCTTATTTTGTGAAGAGCCGAGAGGGGGGCTATCACTCAGGCGCACTTGGGGTTGTGCAAAAGGCTCGAAGTCACTCATCGCACCACCATCATGACTCATAACACCCCCAGAAAATCGGTCAGCGGGCTGGAGGCTTGGGCCTGCAGGGCGCGGGCGCCGAGACCGGCTTCATAGGCACTGCGGCCAGCCTCACAGGCCAACGCAAAGGCGCGGCCCATGGCGACCGGGTCGCCGCTCACCGCGATAGCGGTGTTGACCAGCACGGCATCGGCGCCCAGCTCAAAGGCGGCGGCCGCGTGGCTCGGCGCACCGATCCCTGCATCAACTACCACAGGCACATTGGCCTGCTCGACGATGATGGAGAGAAACTCCCGGGTCACCAACCCCTGATTGGAACCGATGGGAGCGCCGAGTGGCATCACGGCGGCGCAGCCCACCTCTTCCAGCCGCTTGCAGAGCACGGGGTCGGCGCCGCAGTAGGGCAGCACCACAAAGCCCTCTTTCACCAGCTGCTCGGCGGCTTTCAGCGTCTCGATGGGATCGGGCAAGAGGTAACGAGGGTCGGGGTGGATCTCCAGCTTCAACCAGTTCGTCCCCAGCGCCTCGCGGGCGAGGTGGGCGGCAAATACCGCCTCGGCGGCGGTCTTGGCACCTGAGGTGTTGGGCAGCAGCTTGACCCCGAGCTGCAGCAAGGGACTCAGGATATCGTCGTGGGCCTTGCCCGGTTCGAGCCGCTTGATGGCCATGGTGACCAGCTGGGAGCCACTCGCCTCGATGGCGGCGGCCATCAGCTCCGGGCGGGCAAACTTGCCGGTGCCGGTAAAGAGGCGCGATGAGAAGGTGTGATCGGCAATTGTCAGCATGTCAGCCTCCTGCAATGGCAGTGAAGAGGTGAAGTTCATCCCCGTCATTGAGACGGGTCTCGGCCCAGCGGCCACGGGGCAGCACGGTGCCGTTAAGGGCTACCGCCACTCCCTGTGGATTAACGTCTTGCGCCGCCAGCAGGTCGGCCACGCTCTGCCCTGTCGCCAGCGGCTGCGCTTTATCGTTGAGTCGAATGGTCAAGGTCATGGGGTGATCTCCTTATCGTGTGTCGGGCATCGGCGCTGCCCGCAAACCGGGCAATCGGGGTCAGGGGCCAGAGTGAGGGTCTGCCACTGATGGGTCAGGGCATCGAAGCGGCGCAATGTGCCAGCGACCGGGCTTTGCATCCCGAGCAGCAGTTTCAGTGCCTCCAGCGCCTGCAAGGTGCCCATCACCCCCACCAGCGGGCCGGTGACGCCGCTGGTCTCGCAGCTCTCCTTGATCTTGGTATCCTGCGGATAGAGGCAGGCGTAGCAGGCGTGATCCGTACCTGTGCGCACCATCAGCTGCCCCTGCCAACCCACCGCCGCGGCAGAGATCCAGGGCTTGCCCTGAGCCACGCAGGCGGCGTTGATGGCCTGGCGGGTGGCGAGGTTGTCGCAGCAGTCGATCACCAGATCCACCTCGGCCACAAACTCCGGCAGGCTGGCGGCATCGAGCCGCTGATTGATCGCGATCAGCTCCACCAGCGGGTTGTGGGCGGCCAAGCGCTCGCGGGCCAGCTCGGCCTTGGAGTGGTTGACCGCCTCGCTATCAAACAGGATCTGGCGCTGCAAGTTGCTGGAATCCACCGTGTCGCCATCGGCCAGCCACAAGGTGCCCACCCCGGCCCCGGCCAGATAGAGGGCGAGCGGCGAGCCAAGCCCGCCCAAGCCCACGATCAGCACGGACTTATCTTTCAGCCGTGCCTGCCCTTCTTCACCCACTTCCGCCAGCATCAGCTGGCGGCCGTATCTCAGATACTCTTTGTCACTAAGAGAAGCGGCATCAGAGCGCATGTTCTGCCTCCCGTATAACGGTGGCCGAGCGTGGCTCATCCCCCGCTCCCACGGCCGCGAGCAGCCGTTCGGTCGCCCCCTGCCAGTCGTCGCTGGTAGTGATGGCCGAGACCAGCGCGATACTGCCGACCCCGCTTGCCTTGACCGCCGCCACCCGCTCCTCGCTGATGCCGCCGATGGCCACCGTCGGCCACTCCGCCATCAGGGCGCGGTAGCGGTGCAGCCGCACCAGCCCCTGCGGGCGCGAAGGCATCGCCTTGGTGTTGGTCGGGAAGATATGACCCAGCGCGATATAGGAGGGGGCCAGCTCGCGGGCCCGCATCAGCTCGAAGTAGCCGTGGGTGGAGATGCCAAGGCGCAACCCGGCCGCCTGAATGGCGGCGAGATCGGCGGTCTCCATGTCCTCCTGCCCCAGATGCACGCCCCAGGCGCCCGCCTCGATGGCCTGCTGCCAGTAGTCGTTGATAAAGAGCCGCGCCCCATGGCGGCGACCGAGCGCCACAGCATCACGAATGGCCGGCGCCACCTCTGCGGCGGGCAGATTCTTGATCCGCAGCTGGATGGTTTTGACCCCCTGCCCCAGCAGGCGGCACAGCCACTTGACCGAATCCACCACCGGATAGAGGCCGAGGTTATGTTCGGTCGGCGCGAAGGGGCCATCCGGCAGGCGGGTGCTGCTCACTTCATAAAGTCCGAAACGACGGTCGAGGGCAGACCCTGCCAGCACGGCACGGGGGAAGTGAGCAAGATCGGCTGGCCAGCCAAGATGGGCGATGGGCCCAGGGCCTGCGCCCACTCCTTGCGCCGCCGCCAACCCCTGTTGCAGGTAGGCACGCGCCAGGGTGATGGCGTCCTCCACCGGATAATCCTGCGCCACTACGGCGGCGATGGCGCTGGCGTAACAGCAACCGGTGCCGTGACCGTGGCGGGTATCGAGGCGCGGTGCGGCGAGCCAGAATTCGCGGGTCTCATCCTGGTAGTAATCGAGGCAGAGATCGCAGCTCCAGCCCAGATGGCCGCCCTTGACCAGCACGGCGCGGGCGCCGAGTTCGCGCAGCCGCTGGGCGGCGAAGCGCACCAACACAGGGCTGGTCGCGGGAATGCCGGTCAGGGCTTCCAGTTCGGGGCCGTTGGGGGTGATCAAGGAGAGGCGCGGCAATAGCTGCTCGCGCACCGCCTCCAGCATATTGGGTTCCGCCATCGGGGTGCCGCTGCTGGCGATGGCCACCGGATCGTAGACCACGAAGGGACTCTCAATAGTTGCCAGTCGGCGGGCCAATACCTCCACATGGAGCCGGGTCGGCAGCAGACCGATCTTGATGGCGGCGGGCGGCAGATCGACGCCGAGGGCATCGATCTGGGCGGTGAAGGTCTGCATCAGTACGGGGTCAACCATCTTCACCGCCACCGAGTTCTGGGCGGTAATGGCGGAGATAACCGAACAGCCGTGCACGCCAAGGTCGTGCAATGTGTGCAAGTCGGCCTGAATGCCGGCGCCGCCGCCGGAGTCGGATCCCGCTATCGTCCAGACCACTGGTAGCGAGTCGGTCACGCGCGGCTGGTCGGCGGGGCTGACAGCCCCACTTGCGCTGCTCACGCCTCCTCCCCTGCGGCCTGTTTCAGCGCTGCCGCCTGATGGTAGATCTCGCCGCCGGTCTCCTTGAAGGTCTCTGCCATGCGGGCCATTCCGCTCTCGACCTCGGCCACTACCTGCTCCTGCTGGCCATCCATGCCGACCAGCTTGATCTCCACAGCCTCCAGCTTTGCTGCGTAATCACGCACATCCTGGGTGATCTTCATGGAGCAGAACTTGGGCCCGCACATGGAGCAAAAGTGGGCCACCTTGCCGGACTCCTGCGGCAGGGTCTCATCGTGGTAGGCGCGGGCGGTGTCGGGATCCAGCGCCAGATTGAACTGATCCTCCCAGCGGAACTCGAAGCGCGCCTTGGACATGGCGTTGTCGCGGATCTGGGCACCCGGATGCCCCTTGGCCAGATCGGCGGCGTGGGCGGCGATCTTGTAGGTAATCAGCCCCTGCTTCACATCCTCCTTGTTGGGCAGCCCCAGATGCTCCTTGGGGGTGACGTAGCAGAGCATGGCGCAGCCGTACCAGCCGATGAGCGCGGCGCCAATGCCGGAGGTGAAGTGATCGTAACCCGGTGCGATATCGGTGGTGAGCGGGCCGAGCGTATAGAAAGGCGCCTCGTGGCAGTGCTCCAGTTGCTCGGTCATGTTGCGCTCGATCATGTGCATCGGCACATGACCCGGCCCCTCGATCATCACTTGCACGTCGTATTCCCACGCGATCTTGGTCAGCTCGCCCAGAGTGCGCAGCTCGGCGAACTGGGCCTCATCGTTGGCGTCATAGACGGAGCCCGGGCGCAGACCGTCACCAAGGGACAGGGCCACGTCATAGGCGGCGCAGATCTCGCAGATTTCGCGGAAGTGCTGGTAGAGGAAGTTCTCCTTGTGGTGCGACAGGCACCACTTGGCCATGATGCTGCCACCACGGGAGACGATGCCGGTGAGGCGCTTGGCGGTCATCGGGACGAAGCGCAGCAGGACGCCGGCGTGGATGGTGAAGTAGTCCACCCCCTGCTCGGCCTGCTCCAGCAGGGTGTCGCGGAACAGCTCCCAGGTGAGGTCTTCGGCGATGCCGTTGGTCTTCTCCAGCGCCTGATAGATGGGCACGGTGCCGATGGGCACCGGGCTGTTGCGCAGGATCCACTCGCGGGTCTCGTGGATGTAGCGGCCGGTGGAGAGATCCATCACGGTGTCGGCGCCCCAGCGGGTGGACCAGACCAGCTTCTCCACCTCCTCTTCGATGCTGGAGGTGACCGCCGAGTTGCCGATGTTGGCGTTGATCTTCACCAGGAAATTGCGGCCGATGATCATCGGCTCCGCTTCCGGGTGGTTGATGTTGCTGGGGATGATGGCGCGACCGGCGGCCACCTCATCGCGCACAAATTCGGGGGTGATGTTCTGGGGCAAACGGGCACCAAAATCGCGGCCCGGATGCTGGGTGCGCAACAGTTCAGAGCGCACCCGCTCGCGCCCCATGTTCTCGCGAATGGCGATAAATTCCATCTCGGGAGTGACGATGCCGGCGCGGGCGTAGTGGAGCTGGGTGACCCGGCGGCCCGGCTTGGCACGGCGCGGCTTTGGCAGATGCTCGAAGCGCAGGTGATCCAGCCCCTCGTCGGCCAGACGCTCCTGAGTGAAGGTGGAGCTGAGCCCCGGCAGTTCGTCGGTATCATCCCGTTCCAGCACCCAGTTCTCCCGCAGGCGCGGCAGGCCACGGCGCACATCGATGGCGACCCCCTCCTCTCCGTAACGGCCCGAGGTGTCATAGACCGGAATCGGCTCGTTGGGTTCGAATTTGGGATCTTCTTTGGTGCCGCCGACGAAGGTGTCGGCCAGCTGGATCTCCCGCAGCGGGACACGGATATCGGCGCGGGAGCCTTCGATAAAAATGCGACGGGAGTTGGGATGAGCCATCCCCTTGAGGCTGTCGATAAAAGCTTGGGCGCTGGAGCGCTGCTCGCGGCGGCTGGATTTGGCGGTATCAGATACAGAAGTAGACATAGCAAAACTCACATTAACTGGTTGAAGTTATGGGTATTTGCTTGTCTGGAGTTCGAGGAGAAGATGAACTTGCGGCGGGGTGTTTATCTCGGGAGGGAGTGCGCGCGGGATGGATCTCCGCGCTGCTGTTCTGCCGCTTCCCGCTCTCTGCATGCTGTGGGCAAGGCGCCCCACGTGCTGGACAACCGGACGGGACAGACTCCCTCCTGTGCGCCCTGACTCATCAAGGGTGCTCCCTTCGATGAGCGGAAGAGGCTTGTTCCTCCTCCGGCGCGGTAACCCGCAAGTTACCCTTGTTCCCTTCGCAGGTTTTAACCTGATCAGGTTCCACGGATCCCGAATTAACGGTCTCAGCTTCGCGTCGTTCGACGGTCAGCACTCCGACAAGATGGCGCCAGTATAAGGGGGAAAATTTAAAGCACAAGCCGTTAACAATCCGGGTCAACGGCCGGTGCTGTGGTCGGACCGGGTTACTCCCCGCGCGACCAGGTACGGATGGCGGCGATCTCCGCGGCGGGGATCTGCAGGGATTCGAGGAATTCCTGATGGGCCTGTGGCTCCATCTTCTCGAACTGGATATGCCAGTTGCGCATCATCTCTTCGGTCATGCCTGCGGCCTGCATGATGGCAACCCAGCGTGCCTTGTCTACCATGGGAATCTCCTCGTGTGTCTGTTGGCGATAGAGGATGATGGCCCGCTGTTGCCGCCTCAGCTCGGCGATCTCCTGCTCCAGTCGCAGCAGGTGACCATCGAGGCAGGAGTGGCTCTCCTGCCTCGCCGCCAGCAGAGTGCCAATCTCTTCGAGCGGCAGCCCCATGGCGCGAAAACTGGCGATCTGCCGCCCCCGTTCCAGCTCGGCCTCGCCATAGCGGCGATAGCCGTTCTCCCCGCGCAAGGCGGGAAGCAGCAGACCGAGACGTTCGTAATAGAGCAGGGTGGTGCGGCTCAGACCCAGTTCTCTGGCCAGCCGGGTAATCGTCAACATAGGGGTTCCTTCATCCAACGGGCAGAGGATAAACCCGCCTATTGTAGACGGGTCAACTACTCCTCCGGATTGACGACAAGGATTTCGCTTAAGCGGCCCTGTTCGTCGCGGATCAGCACCAGATCGCTCCCGGCATGCAGATCGGCGGCCGAGCCGTTAACCCAGCGCACCAGCGGATTGAGTGGCACAGTGCCCAGGGTGGCCAGCGTGAGCTGCCGATCATCGAAGGATTGCAGGAGATCTTGCGCCCGCTGCCAGGGCTGATTGGCCAGCGGGGCTCTGGCGGCCAACAGCTCAATCCGGGTGGCAACGCCGTCGGCCACCAGCAGAGCGAGCTGGTCGCCGGGTTTGAGTGGCTGCGGCCAAATCTCCCCCTGCCGCCAGACGGCGGCACTGCCCTGCTCCACTTCGGCCCCCTGAAATTGCAGGCGGATGCCGTCGCTGTGCTCCAGCTCCACCAGCCACAATTCGTCGGCTCCCGCCTGCGCCGCCCAGAGCGGCACTCCCAGCATCCATGCACACCACTTCCTCGATTGTTCCATCTTCGTTCGTCCCTGAACAAAAAGCCCATGCTGGACAAGCATGGGCTTCATTCGGGAGCATTTCTAATCGGAACGCAGAGATCGGATCAGTCATCCTCACGGCAGCGGCTCAGGCGCATGCCGTCAAACTTGCACTCCAGCTCCAGCCAGCGCCCTTCGAACGGCGCCAGACTGCTGTCCGAGGTGGTGTAGCCCCAGATCCGTCCCCCTTCGACCGGCCCTTCCAGATCCATCTCGTCCTTGTCATCTTCGTCGAGCGCTTCGACCTTGCGCACATAGCGCACGCCGTTCTCCACCACCCCCTTCATCTCGACCCAGGTACCGCCGAGATCATCCTCGTTGAGCCAATCCTTGAAGCGGGTCTGGTCGTCGATCACGAACGGCATGCCGTTGACCATCAACTGGCCAAGCTGCCAGGTGGTGCGGCCGGTCAGTTTGAATTCGGTCGCCTGTGCGGTGCCAAGTGGCAACAAGATCAACAGCAGGAGGGCGCAGAGAGACTTCTTCATCAGGGATCCTCGGGGTTACACTGGCAAACAGGATGCCGAATCCGGTGTGAAAAGAGCGTGAAACGCTCACCAACCAGGAGAGCAAAGCATGAAGATTTTGGTAGTGGAAGACAATCCTCAGGTGGCGGAAACCATCATGGATTATCTGGAGCTGGCCGGTCACCGCCTCGATTGTGCCTATCACGGTCAGGCGGCGCTGCAACTGCTGGAGGAGCAGCGTTTCGACGTCATCATCATGGATGTGATGATGCCACGCCTCGATGGCCTCAGCACGGTGGCTCGCCTGCGCGAGCAGGGGATTGCCACTCCCGTGCTGTTTCTCACCGCCCGCGACAGCCTGGAAGACAAGCTGGCAGGCTTCAAGGCCGGTGGCGACGACTATCTGGTCAAGCCGTTCGCCATGGAGGAGCTGGAGGTGCGACTGCAAGCCCTCAGCCTGCGTGGCCCGCGCGGCGATGTGGGGGCCATCAGCTTTGGCGATCTGACGATCGATGTCGCCAGCGGCCGCGCCACCCGTGCCGGTGAGCCCCTCAAGCTCGGCAAGATCCCGTTCCAAATCCTCGCCCTGCTGGCCCGCCGCGCCCCCGCCATCGTCAGCCGTCAGGAGGTACTCGACACCGTCTGGGGGGATGAGGAGCCCGACTCCGATGCCCTGCGCAGCCATATCTACGCCCTGCGCAACGCGCTCGACAAACCCTTCCCCACTCCCATGCTGGAGACCCTGCACGGCCAGGGCTACCGACTGGTGAGCGCATGAGTCTGCCGAGCCTGCGCCGCCGCCTGATCATGGCGCTCGGCGGCGCCGGGGTGGTGCTGCTGATCCTGCTCTCCGGCCTGATGCTGGTGGCCGAAGACAAGATGGAGGAGCTGAGCCTGCGCCACTGGCTGGAAGCGGAAGTCACCCGCTACAGCGATGACTGGCTGCGACTCGGCCCGGCGGCCGCCGCCCCGAGCCCCAGACAGTTCTCCAGCTACTGGACCGAGGCGGGACGCCTGCCGAAGTGGTTGAAGCCCTACCAGACTCCCGGCTTTTTCGAGCATCAGCTGGGCAAGGAGGACAAACACTTTCTGGTGGCCCGTCACCCCTCCGACGAGGGACTGCTCTATCTGGTGTTCAACGACGACGCTGACGACTACCTAGACCCCTACGAAGACAAGCTGCATCTGGCCACCCGGCTGATCGGGGTGACCCTGCTGCTGGGCTGCCTCGGCTTCGGTATCTGGCTGGTACGCCATATCACAGGGCCGCTGCAACGGCTGCAACAGAGGGTCGCCCACCTCACCCCGGATCAGGCGGATTTCGAACCCGACGCCCCCTGGCAGGAGCTACGGGATATCGAGCTGGCGCTGCTGGCCGGCAAGCAGGAGGTGAGCGCCGTATTCGCTCGCGAGCAGGAGTTCAGTCGCTTCGCCAGCCACGAGCTGCGCACCCCCAACATGGTGATCCAGGGCTCGGCGGCCCTGCTCGGCAAGGTGACGGATCTGCCCGCGCCAGCCGCCCGCGCCACCACCCGCATCCGCGCCGCCGCCGACGAGATGGCGCTGCTCACCGAGACCTTCCTGCTGCTGGGCCGCAAGGAGGCGGTGGAGCGACCGCTGCAACAGGTCACCCCGCTGATCCGTCAGGAGCTGGCCCGCCTCGCCCCGCTGTTGCAGCGGGAGGCGCTCGATATCCGGCTTAACCTGGACGAGAGCAGCGAAGTAAACGCCCCCCTCTCCCTGCTCGCCATCGCCCTCGGCAACCTGCTGAAAAATGCCCTGAGCTATGCCGAGGGACATATCGAGATCGAGCTGCGTGGCCCGGTGCTCACCATCAGCAACCCGACGGCGGCGGCGCCGGATCAGATCCTCGGCTACGGCTGTGGTCTCACCATCATCCAGCGCATCTGCGAGAAACTCGGTTGGAAGATCGATACCCGGCTGAAGGACGGAATTTTCAGCGCCCGGCTGGCGATGATCACTGCCGAACAGTTCCCTCTCCCTTTGGGAGAGGGTTAGGGTGAGGGCGCAGTGGCACCGCCAACCCACCAGCCAGATAGCAACAAGGCGCCCGAGGGCGCCCTGTTTCTATCTGACAGATGCAAGCCCGAGGCTCACTCCGCCGGCTTATTCTTGCGGCTCGCCTTGAGTTCGAGGAACTCGATGATCTTGCCGGCTACATCCTTGCCGGAGGCGGCTTCCACCCCTTGCAGGCCGGGGGAAGAGTTGACCTCCAGCACCAGCGGGCCACGGGCGCTGCGCAGGATATCGACCCCCGCCACATCCAGCCCCATGATCTTGGCGGCCTGTACCGCGGTCGCGCGCTCTTCCGGAGTGATCTTGATCGCCTCGGCGGTGCCGCCACGGTGCAGGTTGGAGCGAAACTCTCCCGGCTGGGCCTGACGGCGCATGGCGGCAACTACCTTACCGTTGACCACCAGACAGCGGATATCGGCGCCATTGGCCTCGCGGATATACTCCTGCACCAGAATGTTGTTGTTGGTCTGGATAAAGGCCTCGATCACACTCTCGGCGGCTTTCTGGGTCTCGCAGAGCACAACGCCAATCCCCTGAGTTCCCTCCAGCAGCTTCACCACCAGCGGCGCCCCGCCCACCATGGTGATGAGGTCGGGCACGTCGTGGGTGCTGTGGGCATAGCCGGTGATGGGCAGGCCGATGCCGTGGCGGGAGAGCAGTTGCATCGCCCGCAGCTTGTCGCGGGAACGGCTGATGGCCACCGAGCTGTTGAGGGCCATGGTGTTCATCATCTCGAACTGGCGCAGCACGGCTGTGCCGTAAGCGGTAATGCTGGCCCCGATCCGCGGGATCACGGCGTCATAACTTCCCAGCTCCCCACCCTCGTAGTGAATGGAGGGGTTGTGGGAAGCGATATTCATATAGCAGCGCAGGGTGTCGAGCACCTCTACCTGATGACCGCGCGCCTGTGCCACCTCGACCAGACGGCGGGTGGAGTAGTTTTTCGGCTCACGGGATAAAATGGCGATCTTCATGACAATTCCGCTAGAAGGCTGTGCCTGGGCAGGATGGGGCGGGAGAGTATAAGGTGCCACAGCGCCAAGACAACGCCAATTGTTTATCCTGACAACAAGACAAACCACGCCAAACCGCACTCTACCCTGTCACTGTGACCAACAGGTTAAACGGCGGCTCTGCGCAGGTTGTTCAACCCGTGCAAGGATGCCGCCGTTTCTCGTTAAAGATCAACCGATGTCACGCGGAAATCAGTTCAGGTTTGGCCCCAACCAGCGCTCGGCCTCTGCCAGCGTCATCCCCTTGCGAACAGCGTAATCTTCCACCTGATCGTGCTGGATCTGCGCCACTGCGAAGTATTTGCTCTCGGGATGAGAGAAGTACCAGCCTGACACGGCAGCCCCCGGCCACATGGCGTAGGATTCGGTGAGCTGCATGCCAATGGCCTGCTCGACATCCAGCAACTCCCAGATGCTCCCCTTCTCGGTGTGCTCCGGGCAGGCCGGATAACCGGGGGCCGGGCGGATACCCTGATAGTTCTCGCGGATCAACTCCTCGTTGCTGAGGGCCTCGTCGGGAGCATAACCCCAATGAACCTTGCGCACCTGCTCGTGCAGATACTCGGCAAAGGCTTCGGCTAGACGGTCGCACACCGCCTGAATGAGGATGGCGTTGTAGTCATCGTGCTGCGCCTTGTAGGCCTTGGCGATGGCCTCCTCACCGATGCCGCCGGTCACCGCGAAGGCGCCGATCCAGTCGGGCTTGCCGCTCTCTTTCGGCGCCACATAGTCCGCCAGACAGTAGTTGGGGAAGCCCTGCTTCTCGCTCTGCTGGCGCAGGTGGTGCAGCACCTTGATGACCTCGGTGCGCGACTCGTCGCTGTAGACCTCGATGCTGTCCCCTACCGCGTTGGCCGGGAACAGGCCGATCACCCCGGCGCAGCGCACGCTCTGATCCTTTTCCAGCTGGTCCAGCATGGCGTTGGCGTCGGCAAACAGCTTGGTCGCCTCCTCGCCGATGATCTCGTCCTCGAGGATGCGCGGGAATTTGCCCGCCAGCTCCCAGCTGAGGAAGAACGGCGTCCAGTCGATGTAGGGGCGCAGCACCGAAATGGGCACATTTTCGAATTTCTGCACCCCGAGCTCGCGGGGCTTCGGCGGCTGGTAGCCAACCCAGTCCAGCTGGTGCCGGTTGGCGCGGGCATGAGCCAGACTGACCGGACGGGAGCGCGGCTGCTTGCGGGCATGCTGATCCCGGGCGATCTCGTACTCCTTGTCGATGCGGGCGACAAACGCCTCCTTCAGATCCGGGCTGAGCAGGCTCTGGGCCACCCCCACCGCGCGGGAGGCGTTGGAGACATAGACCACAGGCTCCGAGTAGTTCTGCTCGATCTTCACCGCAGTGTGGGCCTTGGAGGTGGTGGCACCGCCGATCAACAGCGGCAGCTTGAAGCCCTGACGCTCCATCTCCTTGGCCACGTGCACCATCTCGTCCAGCGACGGGGTGATGAGACCCGACAACCCGATGATATCGGCGCCGACCTCACGCGCCGTCTTGAGAATCGTCTCGCAGGAGACCATGACCCCGAGGTCGACAATCTCGAAGTTGTTGCACTGCAGCACCACCCCGACGATGTTCTTGCCGATGTCGTGCACATCCCCTTTCACGGTCGCCAGCACGATTTTGCCGTTGCTGGAGCCGCCCGATTTTTCCGCCTCGATATAGGGCTGCAGATAGGCCACCGCCCGCTTCATCACCCGCGCCGATTTCACCACCTGCGGCAGGAACATCTTGCCGGCGCCGAACAGATCGCCGACCACGTTCATGCCATCCATCAACGGCCCTTCGATGACGTGCAGCGGCTTCTCGGCGCCAGCGCGTGCCTCTTCGGTATCCTCTTCGATAAAGTCGGTGATCCCCTTGACCAGCGCGTGCTCCAGCCGCTTGCCCACAAGCCAGCTACGCCACTCCTGATCCCGCGGATCCTCAGCCTGAGCGCCGGCACCGCGATACTTCTCGGCGATGGCCAGCAGCGCCTCGGTGGCGTTGTCATTGAGGTTGAGCACCACCGCCTCGACCTTCTCTTTCAGCTCCGCCGGAATGTCTTCATAGATGGCGAGCTGACCGGCATTGACGATCCCCATGTCCATGCCGTTCTTGATGGCGTGGTAGAGGAAGACGGCGTGAATGGCTTCGCGCACCGGCTCGTTGCCGCGAAACGAAAACGAGACGTTGGAGACGCCGCCGGAGATCATGGCGTGGGGCAGGTGCGTCTTGATGTCCTTCACCGCCTCGATGAAGTCCACCGCGTAGTTGTTGTGCTCATCGATGCCGGTCGCCACCGCGAAGATGTTGGGGTCGAAGATGATGTCTTCCGGCGGGAAACCGACCTGATCCACCAGGATCCGGTAGGCACGCTGGCAGATCTCGAACTTGCGGGCGCGGGTATCGGCCTGACCCGCTTCATCGAACGCCATCACGATGACGGCTGCGCCGTAGCGGCGCAGCAGTTTCGCCTGCTGAATGAACTTCTCCTCCCCCTCTTTCATGGAGATGGAGTTGACCACCGGCTTGCCCTGCACGCACTTGAGGCCCGCTTCCAGCACCTCCCACTTGGAGGAGTCGATCATCACAGGCACCCGGGCGATATCCGGCTCACCGGCGATGAGGTTCAGGAAGCGCACCATGGCCGCTTCGGCGTCCAGCATCCCCTCGTCCATGTTGATATCGATGATCTGGGCGCCGTTCTCCACCTGCTGTTTGGCAACATCGAGCGCCTCGTCGTAGAGCCCCTCCTTGATCAGCCGCTTGAACTTGGCCGAACCGGTAACGTTGGTGCGCTCCCCTACGTTCACGAACATGGATTCAGGGGTAATGATCAGCGGCTCGAGGCCCGACAGGCGGCAGGCCACCGGCAGCTCGGGCAGCACGCGCGGCTTGATACCCGCCACGGCATCGGCCATGGCGCGAATGTGAGTCGGGGTGGTGCCGCAGCAACCGCCGACCATGTTGAGGAAGCCGCTTTGGGCCCACTCGCGGATATGCTCAGCCATCTCACCCGCATCGAGATCGTACTCGCCAAACGCATTGGGCAGACCGGCGTTGGGGTGGGCACTGACGCAGGATTCGCTGATGCGAGACAACTCCTCCACATACTGGCGCAGCTCGTCCGGCCCCAACGCACAGTTGAGACCGAACGACACCGGTTTGACGTGGCGCAGCGAGTGGTAGAAGGCTTCGGTGGTCTGGCCGGAGAGGGTTCGGCCGGAGGCATCGGTAATGGTGCCGGAGATCATCACCGGCAGGCTGTAGCCCAGCGCCTCGAACACCCCTTCCACCGCGAAGGCGGCGGCCTTGGCGTTGAGGGTATCAAAGATGGTCTCGATCAGAATGATGTCAGCGCCGCCCTCAATCAGGGCGTGGGTCGATTCGGTGTAGGCGGCCACCAGCTGGTCATAGGTGACGTTACGCTTGCCGGGATCGTTCACATCCGGCGAGATGGAGGCGGTGCGGTTGGTGGGGCCCAACACCCCTGCTACAAAACGCGGCTTGGCGGGGTCTTTTGCCGTCCACTCGTCTGCCACGGCGCGGGCCAGACGGGCGGCTTCCCGGTTGATCTCGGCCGAGAACTCTTCCATCTCGTAATCGGCCATGGCGATGCGAGTGGCGTTGAAGGTGTTGGTCTCGAGAATGTCGGCCCCGGCAGCGCAATACTGCTCGTGGATCTCGCGGATCACCGCCGGACGAGTCAGCACCAGCAGATCGTTGTTGCCCTTGATATCGGTATGCCAGTCGGCAAACCGCTCACCCCGATAATCCGCCTCCCCGAGTTTGTAGCCCTGGATCATGGTGCCCATGGCCCCGTCGATGATCAGGATCCGCTCCCTGAGACAGGCTTCCAGCTTCTTTGTTACGTCCGACTGCTTGCTCGGCTCTCTGCTCGACATTACGTTCGACACCGCGTGTTCCTCTTACATCCATGCAACTGCGTAAACAGCATCCTAACAGCAAACAAATAAAATGGAAATCTAGCCGTCTATCAGTCCAAATGCGCCACCATATACTCATTTATGGGTAATGAGTAACATAGGGCCCGAGAGTAACCTATGCCCGTCCTGCATAGGGATACGTGCTTGCTGTCTACCAACGAGAAAAAAATAACTATGAGCGTCTACTACACACTCTGTTTTCTGGCAGCGTTGGCGATTTTTATCGCCTTTGCCAACCAGTATGTTGTGAAGATCCAGACCACCATCGCCATTACTGCGGGCTCCATGCTGATCTCCGCACTGCTGGTGCTGTTTGGCAAACTGGGTTGGTTCAACCTGGAACCTCTTGCCGTCAAGACCATGGAGAGCATCGACTTCCAGAACTTCCTGCTGAAGGGGATTCTGGGCTTCCTGCTGTTCGCCGGTGGCCTCGGCATCAACCTCAAGGCGCTGCGTAGCCAGAAGTGGGAGATCACCATTCTGGCCATCATTGCCACCCTGCTCTCCACCTTCCTCATCGGCTACGGCTTCTGGTTTATCGCCAAGCTGCTGGGCTGGGAGTTGCCGCTGGTCTACTGCATGCTGTTCGGTGCGCTGATCTCACCCACTGACCCGATTGCCGTACTGGCCATCGTCAAGAAGATGAAAGCGCCACCCCAGATCGCCATCCAGATCGAAGGGGAATCCCTGTTCAACGACGGCGTTGGCCTCGTCATCTTCGCTACCGTGTTTGCCGTCGCCTTTGGCGGTGTCGAGCCCACCTTCGGTAGCGTAGCCGGTCTGTTCCTGCACGAAGCCCTCGGCGGCATCCTGTTCGGTGCCGTGCTGGGCCTCATCGCCCACGTGATGATCAGCGCCACCGACGACGGTTCATTGGAGCTGCTGCTGACCCTCTGCATCCCGACCGCCGGTTTCGCCTTTGCCAACATGATCGGCGTCTCCGGCGCACTGGCCATGGTGGTCACCGGCATCATGATCGGCAACTGGACCCGTCACTCCGGCTTCTCCGAGCAGAGCAGCCATCACCTGGATCACTTCTGGGAGTTGATGGACCAGTTCCTCAACGCCCTGCTGTTCCTGCTGATCGGTCTGGCGCTGGTACTGCTGGATCTCGCCTGGCGTGACTGGATCCTGCTGGTCATTGCGGTGCCGCTCTGCCTGGGTGCCCGCTTTATCAGCGTGTCGCTGCCCTATGTGGCTTTCCGCCGATTCCGCAATTACAACACCTTCTCGGTGCGGATCCTCACCTGGGGTGGCCTGCGCGGTGGTCTGGCCATGGCGATGGCACTGGCACTCCCCTCCGGCGTCATGATGATACCGGAACATGGCGTCGACCTGCGTCAGGTCATCCTGGTGATGACCTACTCGGTGGTGATGTTCTCCATCGTGGTGCAAGGCATGACCATCACCCCGATGATCACGGCTGCCAAAAAGGCCTGTGGCGACTACTGAGTCGGCCCACTGTGCTGATTGCAGAATGAGAGAGGGCTCCCGTCGGGAGCCCTCTTGTTATGGCGGATAGTTGCGAATATTTACTGCTGATAGCACCTTGATTACACAGAGGAAAAGCGTATTTACTTCAACATAGGCAAATTATTGTTTGCTTTTTATTCATTTCGAGGAGAGAATGCGCGTCGGCTAGTTAATCAGCCCTGTTTATGTTTACCCTGCAATGCTTCACCTCACGATGAATCCTGCCAGTACCCGCATAACCTTCTTCTGATTTACTCGCCTTGAGAACCGTCAGGCTGTCTGCCTGCGTTGCCCGGCTCTCACGGTGCAGACCCGATCTGCCCACCCAATTTGATTTATGCATCAGCATATTCCTTGAAAGTGCAGACGCCCCTTAACCGGGCTGGGTATTCCTGCGCGCTTGTCGTTCACCCAATCGACCGCGCCCATTGACCTGACATTTGCCAATACAAGGAGCAAACACCTAATTTATATAGAGAAATACCATGATGAAAGCAGTACAAACACACAAGCCCCTGCGTCGCAGCAAACCCATCAACCTGCCTGTGCAAGAGCACGACAATGATGCGTTTCTGATCCAGTTCAGCACCCGCTTCAGCGGCGGTTTCGCCATATCCTGTGATGGTATCGCTGGCGAGTTCTCCATCGAAGACCTCAACTGATCCTGCCTGCCCTCCGGCAGCGCCCGATGCAGACAGGCCGCAACTCACGGCGGCCTCTTTGCTTCTCTCACGCCTTTAGCCAGCTCCAGTCTCTTGCTTGTCACTCAGCCTGACAGCTACCTCGCCATTCGCTTTTCTGCTCTCTGACCTTGATCACTGCTCCAGCAGCAGGCACTCATCTGCATCTTCGCTCAACTTGACCAGTCGACTGCGCACCAGCCCCAGCTTGGCCAGCAGGCCGATGGATCGCTCGTTGCCCGGGGTGACGATGGCAACGACCTGCCCGATCCCCAGCCGGCTTTTGCCATCGGCAAGGGCGGCCTGCGCCGCTTCAATGGCGTAGCCCTGACCGCGATATTGCGGCAGGAAGGCATAACCGATATCGACCTGCTCCAGGGTATCGCGCTTGATCAAACCGCAGATACCGAGGCTGACACCGTCCTCTTTGCGCTCCACCAGATAGAGTCCGTGACCATAGCGGGCATAGCTGACCGCCGGCCCCTGCTGGATATACTCCTGCCCCTGCTCCAAAGTGCGAATGCCCCGATCACCGATGTAGCGATAAAAGTCGCCGTCATTGAGCAGCTCAAGGATGAAGGGGGCGTCGGTGGCGATCATTTCGCGCAGGATCAGGCGGGAGGAGGCAATCATGGCAAAGGCTCTCAAACGGAAAGTGAAGGGCAAAGAGTGCCCCGTCACTCCAGGGCTGGCAAGCCTGTGGCGCCATCGGCCATGAAAAAGGGGCCATGTTGGCCCCTGATGAGATGGGATAAACGGGCTCAGGCAGCCAGCAACCCGGCGTAGCCATTACCCTGCTCGCGCAGGGCAGTGAACTGGGCGGCACAATCGCCCCAGCTCAGCCCCAGTGCATCTGCCACCTTGTGGGGCCACTCGGGTGGCGCCTCTTCCCCCACATCGGATTGCGCAGCCAGCACGATCGCCAGATGGATCAACCCGGCCTCGGGAGAGAACTCCTTGGCCAGCATGGGGTTGTAGTGATACTCCACCGCATTGCTGATGGTCTCGGGGAACTTCCAGTAGCGTGCCATGGCCGCCCCGACCTGGGCATAGTTGAAGCCGACCACCAGCTCTTCCGCCTTGGCCCGCCCCTTGTGCAATTCCAGATCGTGAATGTGGTGGACGGTGTTTTCCGGCAGGCCCACATGCATCACCAAGCGGCCGAGATCGTAGAGCAGGGCGCAGGTAAAGACCTCATCCCCTTTCATCCCCTTCTTCACCGCCAGACGACGCGCCAGCTCCGCCACGTTGAAAACGCAGCCCCAGAAATGTTTGAGGTCAATGCCGGGCACCGCAGTGACCGATTCGGTGAGCCCGCAGGCCAGCACCATGTTGCGCACCATCGCCAACCCCAGCCGCACCGCGGCTTCATTGACGGTGCCGATCTGACGACTGCTGCCGAATTTGGCCGAGTTGGCCAGCCGCAGCAACTTGGCGGAGATGACAGGGTCCTTGTTGATCAACTTGCTGATCTTGAGCAGATCCGGATCCTTTTCATTGAAGGTCTGGATCAAATCGCGCATCACTTCCGGGATCTGGGGCAGTAGCTTGGGCTCGGCCAGCAGGGAATCTATCGTGGGCATAGGCGTGTCCATCCATGTTATCTGTGTTCCAACCTGTTTGCCTTGGCAAACTCCTCCTAATTATGGGTAACAAATGGCCTCCCCATCGGATTGTTTATTCGCTGGTCATTCAAGGTGTTAGTCACATTCAGGCTATACTGGCCGCCACATTCACTGTTGCGGATATCCCATGAACGACACTCAGGAATTTTTTGATGAAGACGCGCTGCTGGAGATGGTGGAGAACCAGCTCAACGACGGTCACCCGCCCCATGTGAAGGCGACCCTGATGCGGCTGGTGATGAAGGGCACCCCGCGGGAAGAGGCGCTGCAATATATCGCCTGCGCCCTCGGGGCCGAGCTGATGGCAATGGAGGCCGATCAGGGCCCCTTCAATCTGGCCCGTTACGGCGAGTTCCTCGGCAGCCTGCCCGAGATGCCGTGGGCAGACGACTGACCCGAGCTGGATGACGGATGCAAAAAGGGCGGGTGCCAATGGCCCCGCCCTTGTTGCATGGATCCGCTCCGGATCAGAACTGGGAGTTGATGACCACCTCTTCCCCCAGCGCCCCTGCCAACGGCAGTGGCCGATAGCTGGAGTTGGCGGCCCGCAGCAGACGAATGCCGCGAATGCCGACCTCCTGCGCTGCCTTGATATCCCCATCGGCATCGCCGTAGAAGAGCTTCATCTGCTTATCCTTGAGCCACTGCACCTTGGTGTTCTGGCCCGGCTGATCACCGGCGAAGATCACCGGATTGAGCTGGTCGGCCGGAATATTCATGGTCTGCTGCAAGGTCTGGCTCACAGTTTCGGTCTTGGTGGCCGAGCGGCCGGTGACGAAATAGATGTGGTCTCCGCGCTTGAGATGCATGGCGATGAGCGCCTTGCCCACCTCTTTCGGCATGCTGAACGCATCCCAGCCATTGTTCATCTTCTCCCAGAAGGCAGGGTTCTTCAGGTAGCTCTCGTCGTTGGGGGAGAACTCCTGCTTGCCGCGATAAAAACCCGGGCTGGAGAAGAGCAGGGTATCGTCGATGTCGAAGCCGACTGCCATCGGGGGCAGGCCATCCAGACTCTTGGCAATCTGCTCCACTGACACCCAGTGGATCGGCGCCTGCTGGGCCAAGGTGACGGTGGTGACACCGGCAGGGATAGGCTGAACGGTAGCGGCTTGACCCGCGACTGCAGGCAGAGAGAGGGCGGCAGCCAGCAAGGAGGCAAGCAGCGCCGGACGAGAGACGTGTTTCATAAGGCAGGTTGTCATCTTGAATCAAAAGAGGGGGCCAATAGTGCCCCCATCCCGCCTCTCAAATCTGTGAATGCTCCAGCAAAAGGGAGCATTTGACGCCCGATAATTAATCTTCGATTGGCAGCAGATCGGTAAAGACAAAGCCATCGCGCAGCACTGTCTCGCCGACCCGAATGCCAAGCGGGCGGGAGAACATGGGGCCATCATAGGCCAGGGTGTGAAACTCGCCGTTCTCGCCGCACGGATCGACCCCCTCCGGCAGCGCCGCCAGCAGTGCCTCGTCAAAATCGTGCCCCCCCAGGCTGGCATCCAGCTTGTTCGGGTCGAGAGCACTGATCCTCGCCTTCAACCCAGCGGCCACCATCTGCGGCGCCAGTTCACGGGTATTGCTGCCCCACAGCGGGAACAGTGGTTCGATGCCGGTACCTGCCAGCTGCTTTTCACGGTAGGCTCGCACATCCTCGAGGAACAAGTCGCCAAAAGCCATATGGCGGATCCCCTGTGCCACCACATCGGCGATAAAGCCGGTCATGATGCGGGCGTAATCCTCGTTGCTGCAGGGCCAGGGCAGATCGATGGTGATGAGGGGCAGCCCGACGCAGGCGGCCTGTTCGGTCAACAGCTGCTTGCGCACCCCGTGCATCGCCACCCGCTCGAATGCCTGATTGAGGGTGGTAAATAGCCCCACCACTTCGATGGCGGGATCTTGCCGCAACTGATGCAGTGCCCATGCGCAATCCTTGCCGCTGCTCCAGGAGAGCAATACCCGTTTCTTTTCCATCATTCCTCCGCCAGCGGGGCACTCGGATTGCCCCAAAAAGATGCAAGACAGTGTTGCGAATTGCGCGATTTACACACAAGAGGCAGGCAGCATACTCTCGATCACCTGTATATGCCCCTTGCACGGGGTGACAATAACTAAAAAAACCGATGGGAAACATACGGATATGACCACGACCACACAACAACATGATCACGCCCGCCCCCTCAATCGACAGGATTACAAAACCCTGAGTCTGGCTGCCCTCGGCGGCGCGCTGGAGTTTTACGACTTCATCATCTTCGTCTTCTTCGCCGTGGTCATCGGCGAGCTGTTCTTCCCGGCCGATATTCCCGAGTGGCTGCGCCAGTTCCAGACCTTCGGCATCTTCGCCGCCGGTTATCTGGCCCGACCGCTTGGCGGCATCATCATGGCCCACTTTGGCGATCTCATCGGTCGCAAGCGGATGTTCACCCTCAGCATCATCATGATGGCGCTGCCAACCCTGTTGATCGGTCTGCTGCCCACCTATGCGGTGCTCGGCATCGGCGCCCCCATCGCCCTGCTGGGCCTGCGGATCCTGCAAGGCGCCGCCATCGGCGGTGAAGTGCCGGGCGCCTGGGTGTTTGTCGCCGAGCACGTCCCTGCCCGTCGGGTCGGGGTCGCCTGCGGCACGCTCACGGCGGGATTGACGGCCGGCATCCTGCTTGGCTCCCTCATCGCCACTGCGGTCAACAAGAGCCTGACACCAGCCGAAGTGAGTGACTGGGGCTGGCGAGTGCCCTTCCTGCTGGGCGGTATCTTCGGCATCGTCGCCATGTACCTGCGTCGCTGGTTGCACGAGACCCCGGTCTTCGCCGAGATGAAAGCCAACAAGACCCTGGCTGATGAGCTCCCCCTCAAGTCGGTACTGCGCAACCACAAGAGCAGCGTGATGGTCTCCATGCTGCTCACCTGGCTGCTCTCCGCAGGGATCGTGGTGGTGATCCTGATGACCCCCACCTATCTGCAGAAGGTCTATGGCATCAGCCCGGCCGACGCCCTGACCGCCAACTCGCTGGCGATCGTGGCCCTGACCCTCGGCTGCATCGTCTATGGTCGACTGATCGACCTGCTGGGCAGCGGTCTCACCTTCATGTTCGGCTCCCTGCTGCTGGCGGGCTCCAGCTACGCCTTCTATCACGGTCTGGCGGCCAGTACGAGCCAGCTGGTACCGCTCTACATGCTGGCAGGCTTTGCGGTCGGGATTGTCGGCGCCGTGCCTTACGTGATGGTCAACGCCTTCCCGCCGGTGGTGCGTTTCTCCGGTCTGTCGTTCTCCTACAACGTGGCCTACGCCATCTTCGGCGGCCTCACCCCGATGGCGGTGACCCTCTGGATGAAGAGCGACATGCTGGCCCCCTCCCACTATGTGGTGAGCCTGTCGGTGCTGGGTTTCGCCATCGGTCTCTGGCTCTGGTTCCAGCAACGGGCCATCCGGCAACAGCAGGCACCGCAAGCGGCCTGACCCGAACAACAAGCCCCGGCAGATGCCGGGGCTTTTTTGTACTGCTTATGTTCAGTTTCGCCAGCATAAGATAGCCTCCCTCTGGGGCCTGCCACCCGCGTTGCCCCATGACGTCCAACTCTTTATCCGAGGCTCAAGATGTTCTTTCAGGTCGTATTACTCACCTTGCTGGCGCTGCTGCCCATGGTCAACCCGCCCACCACGGCCACCCTGCTGCTGGGACTGAGCAAGGGGATGTCGCGCGAACACGTGCGCCGTCAGGTCAATCTGGCCGCCATCTATCTGTTCTGCACCCTCTGCATCACCTTCTTTATCGGATCCTCGATCCTGGATCTGTTCGGGATCTCCATTCCGGGCTTGCGCCTGGCCGGTGGCCTCATCATCGGCTTTATCGGTTTTCGCATGCTGTTCCCCGCCCCCAGTCAGCAGAGCGGGGTCGATATAAACCAGAGCATTGCCTTCGTACCGCTCACCATGCCCAGCATGTGCGGGCCGGGCACCATGGCGCTGGTAATAAGCGGGGCAGCCCAGATTGCCGAGCTGCCTGACGAGTACAACCGCCTCACCATCTACGCCGGTGTGGTAACAGCGTTTGCCCTGATGAGCCTGATCAGCTGGGGGGTATTGAAGCTGGCGGATCCGGTCTGCAAGATCCTGGGCGCCACCGGTATCGACGCCATGACCCGCATCATGGGCTTCCTGCTGGTCTGCATGGGTATGCAGTTTTGCATCAACGGCATCAAGGAAGTGGCACAGGATCCGGTATTCCACGGCGGCCAGACCGTGCAAACCGCACCGGCGCTACCAAAGGCTTCCGGCACGTTTGATCAGTTGCCGCAAAAGCCCGCCAGCTCTGATTGAAAACGGTATCAAAAAGTCCCTGACGATCTGCACTGATCTTGTTCCTGATCATGTTATTGACACACAAATGAGTTAGTTTGTTTTTCATACAGACTGTATTCAGATGGACGCTGATAGGTTTGTTGATGAATACCCACTCAACTTCAGGAGAGTATGCAGATGGACAAGATGCTGACCGAAATAGGGAGCCATAGCCTGTTTCACGAGTACCTGAACGTGGTTGGGATTGCGAGCCCATCCCTCGCCAAGATCGAGCAACGCTGGGAATATAAAGATCAAGAGCAGCTGGTTGCCAAAATCCAGATCGACAAACAGGGTAACGCTCGCTATTTCATCGACGCTCGCGCCATATCCGTCAACTGATACCGAATAACCCGCCAGCCCCGGTCCAACGACCGGGGCTTTTTGTTGCCTGTGGTTCCCTGAATAGCAAAACCCCGGCAAGAGCCGGGGTTTGAATGCGTCGGGTTACGCTGCTGCGCGGCTATCCCAAACCTACGAAGTGCCACCCACGGTGAGCTGGTCCAGTTTGAGGGTGGGCTGGCCGACACCGACCGGCACGCTCTGCCCCTCCTTGCCGCAGATGCCGACCCCGCGATCCAGCGCAAGATCGCTACCCACCATGGAGACCTGGCTCATCGCTTCGGGGCCGTTGCCGATCAGGGTCGCGCCCTTGATGGGAGCGGTGATCTTGCCATCCTCGATGAGGTAAGCCTCGGAGGCGGAGAAGACAAACTTGCCGGAGGTGATGTCCACCTGACCGCCGCCGAAGTTGGGGGCATAAATGCCCTTCTTCACCGAGGCGATGATCTCCGCCGGATCGTACTGACCCGCCAGCATGTAGGTGTTGGTCATGCGCGGCATCGGCATGGCGGCGTAGGATTCGCGGCGACCGTTGCCGGTAAGCGGCACCCCCATCAGGCGGGCGTTCTGCTTGTCTTGCAGATACCCCTTGAGGATACCGTTCTCGATCAACACGTTGTAGCCACCCGGTGTCCCCTCGTCATCAATGGAGACGGAGCCGCGCCGACCCGGCAGGGTGCCATCATCGACGATGGTACAGTGCTTGGAAGCCACCTGCTCGCCGATGCGACCAGCAAATGCGGAAGATCCCTTGCGATTGAAATCCCCCTCCAGACCATGACCTACCGCCTCGTGCAGCAGCACGCCAGGCCAGCCGGAGCCCAACACCACCGGCATGGTGCCGGCTGGCGCGTCGATGGCTTCCAGATTGACCAGCGCCTGACGCACCGCTTCACGCACATAGCCAAAGGCGCGGCTCTCCAGCCCGTCCAGTTCGAGGAACCAGTCGTAACCAAAGCGCCCGCCGCCACCGGCACTGCCACGCTCGCGGCGATCGCCCTTCTCGGCGATCACGGTCACCGACAGACGCACCAGCGGACGCACATCGGCGGCCAGGGTGCCGTCGGTCGCGGCCACCAGCACCTCTTCGTAGACGCCGCTGATGGAGGCCATCACCTGATTGATGGCGGGGTCCAGACTTCTGGCGAAATTGTCCATCTGCTCCAGCAGGGCGATCTTCTGGTGCTTGTCGAGGGTTTGCAGCGGATCCATGGCCGGATAGAGCAGGTTTGCGGAGGTTCTGGCCCACGCCTTCACCTTGCCGTGAGCACCGGCAGCGGCTATGCCGCGAGCGGCGGTCACCGACTGTTGCAGCGCCAGCAGGCTCAGCTCGTCCGAGTAGGCGAAGCCGGTCTTCTCGCCGCTGACGGCGCGCACCCCGACCCCCTGATCGATGTTGTAGCTGCCATCCTTGACGATGCCATCTTCCAGCATCCAGGACTCGTGCCAGCTGCGCTGGAAATAGAGATCGCCGAACTCCACCTGATGGCTCATCAGGCTGCCGAGCAGCTGCTGCAGGCGCCCTTCGTCGAGATCGTTCGGGGCCAACAGGGAGGCACTAACCTGGCTCAATAGACTCAATCTTCTTCTCCACTCTCGTAACGAGCTGTTTTAAATCGTCTTGCCGACGGGTTGGCAACAAGCCACACCATCACAACAAACGGGCATGCTCCAGCACGGGCAAACGGCTGCGTTTCAATTTTTTACCACACCATCAGAGCAAACGGGCGTGTTGCAGCACTGGCATGGTGCGTTTCAATTCGTCGATAAGCCCGGGCTCCATCTTCGCCAGCACGGTACCGCGCCCGGACTCTTTGCTCGCCAGCACCCGGCCCCAAGGATCGATCACCATGCTGTGGCCCCAGGTCTGGCGCCCTGTCTCGTGAGTGCCGCCCTGATTGGCAGCGACTACGTAGCACTGGTTTTCGATGGCGCGGGCCCGCAGCAGCGGCTCCCAGTGCGCCTCGCCGGTCACGGCGGTAAAGGCGGCAGGCACCAGCAGCACTCGGGCACCGGCACCGGCCAACTGGCGGTAGAGCTCGGGAAAGCGCAGATCATAACAGATCGAGAGGCCGAGGGGACCAAAGGGAGAGTCCACCAGCACAGGCTCCTTGCCGGGGCTGAAGGTCTCCGACTCCCGATAGCGACCGTGATTGTCCGCCACATCCACGTCGAACAGGTGGATCTTGTGGTAGTGGCCCCTGAGCTCACCGCTTGGGTTAAACACCAGCGAGCTGGTATGGATATGGTCGGAATCTGCGATGGTGGTCGGCATAGCCCCGGCCACCAGCCAGATGCCATAATCACGGGCCCATTCAGCCAGTTGCCGCTGGATCGGGCCCTCACCTATGGCCTCGGCCCCATCCAGATAACCCTGCCGTTCGCCAAACAGGGCAAAGTTCTCCGGCAGCAGCACCAGCAGTGGCCGCTCTTTGGGCAAGGCCGCCAGTTCAGCGGCGGTCTGCTCCCGGTTATCCTGCCAGTGACGGCCAGATACCAGCTGTATTGCGGCTAACCACATGACGTTCTCCTTGTCCGTATTAATCGCGATCCACAATATTCGGGTCTTTATCCATCTCGGCCAGCAGCTTGCGAAGATGATGCCGGACCAATCCCCGCTGCCCCCGCTCCGCCCATTTGAGGCAATCGAACAACTCCCAAACCAGACCATCTCCTTCGGCCATATAGGCAGGAAAGTCCCAATGGCTTGGGGCAGTGCCAGATACCTCAAGCGCATCAAGGGAGGAAGTTTTATCGAACAGTGGCAAATAAGGTTTGGCAAGGGGGAACTCAGCCCCCCGATCAAGGATGTGGACCTCGATGCTGGACATGTCGAGAAATATGAAGCGCCAGTATGAACAGACCTCTTCATGTCTTCCTTGCCAGCAGTGAAAGATGGGCCGATCCCCCACAATGGTGCGCACCAGTTCGTCTCCCTGCTTATGGAAGCCGGGCTCGGCCAGCAGCAAGAGATCGACATCGGATACCCGGTCTGCCTTGCCCTTGGCGAGCGACCCAACTACTACCCCGGCATCAATCGCAGGATGGGCTGCGCCATGTTTCATAACCGACTCCAGCAGTGCGCGCTGCAGTGGCGGGATGGCAGCCCAGTGCTCATCCACCATCATAACGGCCCCTCTGACACAACCCGATCCCCCGCCTGCAGGGTGTAATCCAGCACTATGATGCGCTCCAGCACCGGACGGAAGATGGCCTTGAGGGCATCGTGATCAGGATGGGGCAGATAGCGCTGGCGGGCCGCTTCGTCGGCGAAGGTCATCAGCACGCTGTGGGTAAACCCCTCGGCTCGCCCCTCCGGGCTGTCATCCCGACCCCACTCCACAGCGGTCACGCCGCTGACCTGATGGGGAATGGCGAGAAAGGCGGTACGCACCGCGTCTATCCGGGCAGGCTGGGTGCCCGGCTTGAAGGCGATCAGCAGGATATGTCGGATCATGGCTCACTCCTTGTGATGGTGCCGGGCCGCTCGTTCAGCGCTGAGCGGGCCCCGCGTGTTTGGGGCTCAGCAGGAAAGGGGTCACCTCTTGGGTCGGCAGGCCGGGGGCAACGGCGTCAACCGCCTCTTTCTGCTGCTGGTTGAGCTTGATGCGCGCGCGATCTCGTCCCGCCTCGATCAGCTTGGGTGCGTCGAGCGGGCCCGAGATGCGAAAATCGATGCGGGTCACCACATCCACCACCGGCTCCAGCAGTTTGGAGAGGGCCAGCACATAGAGCCCCGTGACCGGCGTGATGGAGAAGGCCGCCACCACCGGCAGGGTGCCCCCCAGATTGGGGGAGAAGCTCAGCTCGTAGTCGAGCTGCCAGCGCACCAGATCGGCGATCCCCTCGCCGCGCAGGTTGCCTGCCGCCCCCTTCATATAGAAATCATCGTTGCTGACCTGCCCCTGCTTGATGGTGGCAGAGGCGGACATGGATTCGAAGTAGAAGCCCTTGTCGAACACATCGCGAAAATCGAGCCGCAGCTTGCGCAGCAGGGAGTCGAGACTGAGCAGGGAGAGCAGCCGCGCCCCCTTGTCGTTGACCTCGCGCAGGGTGCCGCCCTCCAGCTGATAGTTGGCACTTCCCCCCAGAGTCGGCAGGTTCGGACGATAGGGCACATCCTGCCAGTTCAGATCAAAAGCGAGGGAGCCGGGGGCATCGCCGATGGGCGAGGTGTAGCCGAGCCGCTTGAGCAGCAGCTCGCTGTTGTTGCTGGTCAGCTTGCCACGAGCGCGGGTCTCCATCCGGTTGCCATCGGCCAGCCAGTCGACGCTGCCGGTGAGCTGACTCCCCGCCAGCCGCACATCCAGCCCCTTGAGGGTCACCTTGTTGGCGCCGGGCACCAGCTCCCCTTTCACTTCACCAAGCGGCAGCTCGCCAAAGCGGCAATCGACACAGCTAACCTTCAACCAGGGGATGGATGCCATGATGGCGTTGTCCTGCTTGGCATCGGGATCCGGGCTGAGATCCGAACTCTTGCCGGACCAGTAGATGCGGGCAAACTTGGCATCCACCGGGCGATTGGCCACTGCGGGCAGGCGGATCACCCCCATCACGTCGGGGCTGTCGATCATCACTTCGGTCGCCTGATTGGTCGGCCCCACGGTGAAACGCGCCGCCTTGAGGGTGGCACTGCCGATATAGGCGCGAGCCAGTTGCCCATCCACCCACCACTCCTGCGGCAGGAAGGCGGGGCCGACCACCGCATTGCCGGTCTGGTTCTGCGCTGGCAGCCACTGCTTGAGTCGCGCCAGCCAGCCGCCCACATCGGCCTCCTGCTGGTTGATGGCAAGCAGCATGGGAGCATCGCGCATTACCCGGGCGCCCGGCTGACCCACATCGACCCGCACCCGGCTGAGATAAGGCACCCCTTCGCCGTAGACCAGTCGGGTCTGCATATCCACATCAGCCCCCAGTACGGCGCGAATGTCGGCGCTGCCATCCCGGCCACGGGCGATCACCTTGAGCGGCAGTCGACTGGCACTGCTCTTGGCCAGCGGCAGCGGCAGATCCAGCGCCATCCCCTGCAGGTTGGAGTCGAGCGCCAGCTGGAAGCTGAACGGCTTGCTGTCGGGCAGGGTCAACCCAAGCTTGCCGCCCCAGTTACTGCGGCCGTTGAGAATGCCGAATGAAGAGATGGCGGCGGGTTGGCGGCGACTATCCCACTGCCCCTTGAAATCGAGGTCGACCTGATAGTGATCCGGATGCTGGCGCCCCTGATAGTCGAGGGTCAGCGGCTGGTTCCACAGGCTCGCCTTGAGATTGCTGAAGCGGGTCTGCTCGTTGTCATATTCGAGCCGCCCCTGCACCTTCTCCAGCGGCAGATCCAGACTGGCGACCCGCACCTTGTTGTTGCTGAAGGTGGCATCGCCGCTCGCCTTCACCTCACTCTCGCCATCGAGAGGAATATCGAGCTTGACCGAACCGGCCATCGGGCCGCGGATCTCGATCTCCCGCAGCGCCTGACCTACCGAACTACCCAGCGGGGAATCCTGCAGATAGTCGCTGATGGCCTTGCCCTCCCCCTGCACCTTGGCATCCACATAGAGATGGGCGCCGGGGGATAGATCCGGGATCCAGGCATGCACCGAGTCGGAGCTCGCCTTGCCGAGTTTGGTGGAGCGGCTGCGCATATCGAGACCGGCATTCTGGAACAAGAGATCGATCTGCAGGTCGGTGAGCGGTTGCCAACCGGGGAAGAACTCGTAGGTGGCCTGCTCCAGCGGCACCGCCACCTGGAAGATGCCCTTGCCGTTGTCGTAGGGAAAGTCCCTGAACTCGCCATACCAGAGCAGGTCGGCCCCCTTGGCCTTGCCCCCCTTGATGGCGCCGCTCAGGTAATCCACCAGCCCCTTGTCCATCGCCTGCAGCGGGAAGTAGCGATCCGCATGGCCCGCATTCTTCACATCGATGCGGCCGGTCAGGGCGAGGAAAGGGTGCTCGAACAGATCGAGGCGGAAACGGCTGGCCAGAGTCAGATCCGGGTTATCCAGCGCGATATCCTGCCCGTAGAGCACCCAGCCCTGTTCCTCGCGCCACCAGTCGAGGCGGGCCGAGAAGCTGTCGACCGGGATCGGCATCTTGAAGTGACGTGCGGGATCAACCTTGTCGTTCGCCAGCGCCAATCTGGCACTACCGCCGGTCGGGGTAAGCCAGAACTCGCCGTTGAGATCCTGCATCCCGGGTATATCCTGCCACGCCTTGAGACGCACCTTGCTGAAGCGGCCACTGAGGGAGAGATCCTGCCAGTCGGCATTGGCCAGCAGCGTCAGATCCTGCACCGAACCCTGCGGATTGGTCTGGCGCAGGGTCTCGCAGAGTGTGGGGTAGAGCGCCGAGACCAGCTGACTGATCTGGGTGATCTTGTCGAACTCTATGCTGGGCAGATAGCCCTGCACCCGATCCCCGATCCGCTCCAGCTGCAAGCGGCTCTGCAACCAGGGTTTGCCGTCCAGCTTGAAGTTGACGTTGTGGCTGGCCAGTTGCCAGTCGGTGCCATCCCGGCGCAGCTGGATCTTGCCACCATCGAGGCCGAAACGGTGCATCTCCCCTTTCTTGGGATCCTTCCAGATCAGGTAGTTGTTGCCAAACGCCAGCAGGGTATTGCCCAGCTTGCCGCTGTCAAACTCGCTCCAGAGCTGGAAGTCGAGCTGACCGGCAACCTTGGGTTCGCCCGCATGGATCTTGGCCAGGGTCGGGGTGATATCGAGCTGGCGGGCCCCCAGATAGAGTTGCCCCTTGAGGCGATCGAGCCGGGCAGTCGGGGCGTCCACATCCAGAATCAGATCGATGGTGCTCTCGCCCACCCCGTTGATGAGGTAAGCCTTGCCGACCCCCTGATGGCGCTTGCCACGGTTCTGCCAGCGCAGTTGGGCGATGTCGAGGGCGCGCAGATCACCGAGGGAGGTGGTGACGCTGAGGCGGGTGTTGTGCACATCGAAGGTGGAGAGCTGGGTCAGCAGAAAGCGCAGCAGGGCGCCCTGCTGGGGATCGCCGGAGGGGCTCTCGTCAGCCGGTTGGCGCAAGTCGATGGTGATATCGCCATCGCTCAGGATCAGCTCGCCAAACACCGGCTTGAGCTCGTTAATGGTGCGCCAGAAGTCGAGATGCACCCAGGCTTTGCCGAGCTGTACGGCAAAACGCCCCGAATCCGGGGCGATGGCGAGTTGCTGCAGTTCGAGGGCGGGCCCGGACTGTGTCCAGTCCAGCCCCACTTGCTCCACGCTGACCTTGAGTTGTGAATCGCCCAGCAGAGTGTGGATCAGACTCTCCCGGTATTGATTCAGCAAAGGGCCCCCGACCCGTACCAAGGTGACCAGCATGGCCATCAGTACGAACAGGACCCCCAGGGCCAACCAGCCCCGACTCAGCCAGCGATAGACCAATTACATCATCACCACGTCGAACTGTTCCTGACCACAGAGGGGTTCGCTCACTACCCGCACCTGCTTGCCGATGAACACTTCCAGCTCCGCCAGACTGTGGGACTCCTCGCCATGGAGGTAGTCGGCCACGGCCGGGGCCGCGTAGACGGTGAACTGATCCGCATCGTAGGCACGATTGACCCGGATGATCTCCCGCAGGATCTCGAAGCAGACCGACTCCACCGTCTTGACCCGGCCGCGCCCCTTGCACTCGGGGCACTCGGAGCAGAGTACATGCTCCAGACTCTCGCGGGTGCGCTTGCGGGTCATCTCCACCAGACCGAGCTGGGAGAAGCCGTTGACGTTGGTCTTGGCACGATCCTTTGACAGCGCCTGCTCCAGACTGTGCAGTACCCGACGGCGGTGATCCTCGGACTGCATATCGATGAAGTCGATGATGATGATGCCGCCAAGGTTGCGCAGGCGCAGGTGACGGGCGATGGCCGCCGTCGCCTCGACGTTGGTATTGAAGATGGTCTCTTCCAGATTGCGATGGCCGACAAAGGCGCCGGTGTTGATATCCACCGTGGTCATGGCTTCGGTCTGGTCGATGATGAGGTAGCCGCCGGATTTCAGCTCCACCTTGCGCTCCAGCGCCCGCTGGATCTCGTTCTCCACGTCGTAAAGATCGAAGATGGGCGACTCGCCGGGGTAGTACTCCAGCTTGCTGGCCAGCTCCGGCACGTACTCTTCGGTGAAGCGCTTGAGCTGATCGAAGCTCTGGCGGGAATCAACGCGGATCTTGTCGAGCTCGGCACCGACGAAGTCGCGCACCACCCGAAAGGCCAGACTGGGATCCTCGTAGAGGATCTTGCAGGGTGGATACTTCTGCTTGCGCTCGAGGATCTTGCGCCACAGACGCTTCAGGAAGGCGGCATCCTGCTCCAGCTCCTGCTCCCCCACCCCTTCGGCGGCGGTGCGGATGATGTAGCCGCCCAGTTCATCCACATAACCGGCCACGGTACGCTTGAGACGCTCTCGCTCTGCTTCGGACTCGATACGTTGGGAGACACCGACGTGGGCACTGCCAGGCATAAAGACCAGATAGCGGGATGGCAGGGTGATATCGGTAGTGAGACGGGCACCCTTGGTACCCAGCGGATCTTTCACCACCTGCACCATGATGTCCTGCCCCTGACGCACCAGCTCGGCGATGTTACCGACCTGGAACTGCTCCTTCTCCTTCACCGCCACACACTCGGTGTGAGGGACGATATCAGAGGCGTGCAAAAAAGCTGCCTTGTCCATGCCGATATCGACGAAGGCCGCCTGCATACCCGGGAGTACCCGGCTGATCTTGCCTTTGTAGATATTGCCCACGATGCCGCGTTTGGCCTGACGTTCTACATGCACTTCCTGCAGCAGACCGTTTTCGACCAGAGCGACCCGGGTTTCGGAGGGGGTAACGTTAACCAGCAGTTCTACCGACATAAGTAACCTTGCCTGTTCCAGTTTTGAATTCTATAGAGCCAATCCGGTACAACGCGCGCAAGGGAGAAACGCAGCAGAGCACAGCTGACGGGAAATTATTTGAGCTGTTCCAGATGATGCTTGATCAGCAAGTCTGTCTCCAGCAGGGGCAGGCCGACCACGGCGCTATAGCTCCCTTCGATGCGGCTGACAAACTTGCCGGCAATACCCTGAATGCCATAAGCCCCGGCCTTGTCACAGGGCTCACCGGTCTGCCAGTAGGCCTCGATCTCGGCCTCGTCCAGCTTGCGAAACGCCACGTTGGTGGTGACCAGACGCACGTCACAACGATCCTTGCTGGCCAGCGCTACCGCCGTCATTACTTGATGCACCTTGCCGGAGAGGGACTCCAGCATATCTTTGGCATCCAGCAGATCGGACGGTTTCTCCAGTACCCGGTCGCCCAGCACCACTATGGTGTCGGCACCCAGCACCGGCAACGCCGTCGGCGCACACGCCACGCCCGCCATCGCCTTGTCACGGGCGAGACGGCAGACATAATCCTGCGCCTTTTCACCCTCTTCCCGCTGCTCGGGCACATCCAGTTTCAGCACCTCGAAGCGGTAGCCAATCTGGGTCAGCAGTTCACGGCGACGGGGAGAAGCCGAGGCGAGATAGAGTTGTGGTTCGTTGTTTTTGTTCATATTTACCTGATATTGAAGCGGCGCCGCACCTTGCGCAGCACCAGAAACACCCAGGGCCATATTAGCATCGTCGTCAACGTCGACCAAAAGTAGGAGAAGTTGAGGCTGGCCTGGCTGAACAGATGCTCGGCCCAGAATACCGTCATTTTACCCACCAGCGAGAGGCCACCGATGATCAGTGCCTGCTGCCAGAGGGAGAAGTTGCGGATCTTCTGGAACTGGAAGGCCGCCAGATAGGTGGTAATGGCCATCGCCATCGCCCGCACGCCGAGGGTGCTGCCAAGCAGCACATCCAGCAGCAGGCCCGCCACCCAGGCGGTGCCGACGTTGGTCCGGTGCGGCAAAGCCAGTGCCCAGTAGATGAGCACCATGGCCAGCCAGTCCGGACGGAAGGGGTCAAATTCAAAAGGAAGCGGCAGGATCGACAGGCTCAAGGCCAGCAGGATCGAGATCCAGATCCAGATCCTGCCGCTGGCGGGTTCTAGCATTAGCGGGTGGCTCCTGCGGCGGACGCAGCGGGAGCCGCCCGTTCGCCATCCTCATCATGTACTTCAGGCTTCTTGTCGGTCCACAGCAGCAGCAGATAGCGCAGTCTGTCCAGCTCCACCAGCGGCTTGGCCTCGACCTGGGCAAAGGGCTTGCCCTCCACATACTCGGAGCGGGTCACAGTCGCCACCGGATAACCTTCCGGGAAGCGGCCACCCAGACCGGAGGTGACCAGCAGATCACCCACCTGAATATCGGTATTGCGCGGCAGGTTGCGCAGCTCAAGCTTGTCGAGCTCGCCACTGCCGGAAGCGATGGCGCGCAAGTCGTTGCGCAGCACCCGCACCGGAATGCCGTGGCTGGAGTCGGTGATCAGCAGCACGCGACTGGTGGTGGAGCCCACGTGGAGCACCTGACCAATCACACCCTGATCGTTGATCACCGCCTGACCGTTGTAGACGCCATCCAGCGCCCCCTTGTTGATCAGCACCTGATGGCTGAAGGGGTCGGAATCCACCGACAGCAGCTCGGCCACCATCTTGCGGGACTCCTTGTGCACCGGCGAACCCAGCAGCTCACGCAGCCGCTGATTCTCGTGTTCCAGCTGATCCATTTTGAGCAGACGGGCACGCAGGGTAAACAGCTGTTGCTCCTGCTGCTTGGTCTGCTCGATAAGATCGGCACGGGTCTGCACCTGGGTCGACATGGTGTCAAGCAGGGTGCCAGGCGCATTGGCCATGTACTGCAACGGACTGACTAACGAACTGAGGTAGACGCGGACGTGGCTGAACACACCGAAGCGGGAATCCGCGACGATGGCTGCAATGGAGATGATGACGGCGAGAAACAACCGTAACTGAAGCGAAGGGCCTCTACCAAAAATGGGTTTCATGGGTCGTCAAAAAAGAGCCGGCACGCTGGCCGGCTTTGGGTCTTATTCGTAGTGGAACAGATCGCCACCGTGCATATCGATCAGCTCCAGCGCCTTGCCGCCACCACGGGCCACACAGGTGAGGGGATCTTCGGCAACGACCACTGGGATACCGGTCTCTTCCATCAGCAGACGGTCGATGTCTTTCAGCAGGGCACCACCACCGGTCAGCACCATGCCGCGCTCGGAGATGTCGGAAGCCAGTTCCGGCGGAGACTGCTCCAGCGCCACCATCACGGCAGCCACGATACCGGACAGCGGCTCTTGCAGCGCTTCCAGGATCTCGTTGGAGTTGAGAGTGAAGCTACGCGGTACACCTTCGGCCAGGTTACGGCCGCGCACTTCAATCTCGCGCACCTCTTCACCCGGATAGGCAGAGCCGATCTCGTGCTTGATGCGCTCGGCGGTGGCTTCACCGATCAGGCTACCGTAGTTGCGACGGACATAGCTGATGATCGCTTCGTCAAACTTGTCGCCACCGATACGGACGGACTGGGAGTAGACCACACCGTTCAGAGATATGATGGCTACTTCGGTAGTACCACCACCGATATCAACCACCATGGAGCCGGTTGCTTCGGAGACCGGCAGGCCGGCACCGATGGCAGCAGCCATAGGCTCGTCGATCAGGTAGACCTCACGGGCACCGGCGCCCAGTGCGGACTCCTTGATGGCGCGACGCTCAACCTGGGTTGAACCGCACGGTACACACACCAGCACGCGCGGGCTGGGGCGAAAATAGTTGTTGTCGTGAACCTGCTTGATGAAGTGCTGCAGCATCTTCTCGGTCACGTAGAAATCGGCGATCACGCCATCTTTCATCGGGCGGATCGCGGAGATGTTGCCCGGGGTACGGCCCAGCATCTGCTTGGCGGCATGGCCAACGGCAGCGACCGATTTGGCGTTCCCGCGCTCTTGGCGAATGGCGACAACTGAGGGTTCGTTAAGGACGATCCCTTGATCTTTTACATAGATCAGGGTGTTGGCAGTTCCCAAATCGATCGACAGATCGTTGGAAAAGACGCCTCTGAGCTTTTTGAACATGGCTACGGGAAATCCTAAGAATTTGGAGGTGCAGAAAACCGGCTAACTTTACCAATGCCCACCCCAATGGGCAAGCGCTCAAACTGTCGCCAATCAATCAGGCGCGACAAAAATGCGAGTCATCACTCACTCGCACGCGCTTGCAAACACTAATAAACAAGGATTTAGGGGGATGCTGTTGAGCCAGCCCCCCTTTCACATCATTCAATGCAATACTTCGCGCCGATAAATAATTCTGTCATTACCCCGGCTGGAGCCGAACCTAGCCTCGCCCTGCAGCGTAACCGGGTCAGATAACCAGAGCGGCTGCGACGGCTGATTTGCCAAATCAACCCGGTAAGGGATCCTGACATCCACATGGGGGGCAGAGAAATGAAAGATGATCTCGCCTTGTTTGGCCGTGGCTGAACTGGCCGCCTGCAATCCACTGAGCGTCAGGGTACTGCTATAGGGCTGGGGTACCTTACCGCTGACCTGAAAAGATGAGCTCGCACTGTTAAAACTGATTTTGCGATCTGGGTCTGTCGGCTCAATCAAGGGCAGTGGGTCGAAGCCATCATTTGCCAACGAAAGCTGAGTACAGCTGTCCTCGTTGTTGGTCACCCATCCGCTCGGTTCAAAACGCTGCATCAGTAACGTCACCGGCAACTCGGCACTGTTCACACCACGATTTTTCCCGGCCAGCAGGCGGCCGAAGTAGGCGGTCATGGGCACGCTGTCAATCAAGCGGGCATTACAACTGCCCCCACTGCAATTACCGGCCACCGCATCGTTGAAATCGGGGTTGGCAATCAGCGTTCTGTCGCCATCGTTATCCCTCATATACAGGCCAAACAGCAAAGACTTATAAGGACCATCCGGTTGGGTGCCAGAGAGGCGCATAAACTCACTGCTCCCGGTCGTCAAGGCCGCCCGACCATTGAGCCATGGCAGCGACTGCAGACTGCGCAAGCGGCTCGACAGAGATTGACCATCCCTGTTATTGGCCACCGAGAGGTAGCCCTCGCCCTTGGCAAAGGGTCCCGTATAGTTCTGGGTCTGCCCACCCGTCATGTTACGGGCTCGCACATCCAGCGCAACGCCGAAGGGCTGGCCCATATAAGAGAACGCATTGCAGGCCGGTATGATGTCGCCACTGGCCAGATTGAAGTCGGCGGGAATAAACCGCCCCACCGGCTGGCTCTGGGCCGATGGAATCGTGTAATTGAAGTAGCCGTTGGCTGGCGGGGTCGCCGTCATCCGGAACACTCCCACCTCGCTCACAGTCTGATTAACGCTGTTGAGACTGTTGGTCGCCGCCACATGGTTGTAGGTGGCCGATCCCAGCGTGGCATTGGTGCCCGGATTGGGTGCCACCAGGGTGCTGCCCAGACCGATTCCGCTCAACACAAAGTTGGGTGTGGTCTGGTTCCCACTGCAAATATCCCCATCATTGGCCGACTCCCAGGCCATCGCCTTGATATCTACCTGGAACGTTTCCCCCGCTTTTTTGAATACCGGACAACTGCTGTCACCTGCCGCGCAGACCCCTTGCGGGGGCGTGATGCACAGGCCGACCGGACGTGCCACAAACTGATCCGCGCCTAGCATCACCAGACCGGCTTCACTGCCAGTACCATCATAGCTGGCATCCAGCTGCACCTTGCCCGCATCCGGATAATTAACCGTGATGGTCGACTGCCCCTGCGCATCGAATACGAGGGAGAGCGGCGTTGCAGCACCCTGACTGGTACCGAGCACACTATTGTTAACGCTCATCTTGCTGTTGTAAGCGTTGCTGGCCGGAGAGATATAACTGCTCCAGAACTTGACGCTCTTGGTTTGGCTGGCAAATCCCGGCACACACTGCTTGGTCACATCGCTCTTTTTGACCGCCTTGATGGTCACCGTCTGCGGCTGACTGGAATAGGTATCAGGCACATCAAAGAAGAAGCCGCTATCGGCAAAATTCAGGGTGCAAGCTGCTGCACTGGACGTGCCAGCCCCGGCCTTGCACAAGGTGGTACTGAATGGCTTGGTCGTCGGATTCGAACCGGCAACGCCGATAGTCACCGCGGTCGGCGTATTGTTGCGCAACTGCACCTTGGTCGAACCGCCGCTGAAGGTCACCGTATTGCCGCCAATCCAGCCATTGCTGGCAGATGTCGGCGTGAGGCTCAATGTGGCGGTCACCGGGTCGGTGATCAGCGCGGTGCACGCGGCATTGGCGCAGGCTTTCACCGTCACCGTTTCAGGGTTACACGTCAACGGCTGGCCGGAGTGTTCGAGTCGAAAGTGGTCAATTTGCAGGCCAACCGGGTTGGATTGCAGGGCACAAATCTGCACGTTGTCGAGTTCATGGATGTTCGTTAAACCACCCGTTGAACCGGTCAGCGAGAGCAAAAAGTCACTCGGCACCTGAGCCTGACCACTCTGGTTCTGGACATTGAACCCATCGATCAGCGTGACATAACCACTCCCGCTATCGCGCTCCACTTTGATCATGGATTGTCCGCTGATACGTGAATCGATGGTCAGCTGATATTTGTGATTGGCACCACCATTGCCATCCACACCAGGATTCAAACAGTTCGTATTTATATTGGTTGTCCCATCGTTACAGGTCCCTTTCAAATACCGGTAACCACTCGTGCCCGACCCCGACCCTCGAATAGCAACGGCTTGTCGACGCCGCCCAACATTGTATGTGCCCCCCTCCCCTGAATAGTTGCCATACTCATCAAAACCAATACCCAGCCAGCCACCGGCGAAACCGGAAATACCCGGTTTGAAACCATAGCCTAACGGCCCACCAAACGCGCCCGGTTGAGGGGTGACCTTGGCATCAGAAAGCACGACAGCCATCCCATCAGCCCCGTTGCCCCCATAGGCATAGTGGTTAAAGGTAATCGTCACCAGATTGTTGGCCGCAGGAAACAGACGTTGATACGTTGTCGATGTTGACTGGTTGCCAACCGCTTGGGTCAAACGCAAGCGACCACCGACAATAGAAGGGGTGAATGAGCCGCTGCTGGTTTTAACCACCCAATCATCACTGAGTGAACCTGATGAAAAATCATCGTTAAAACAGGTTAACGGGGGAGGGGCAAAGGGGCTGTCATTAATCCGGGACTGCCCCTCCATAAACAGGTAACGGCTGGTGGTCCGGCCATTTATGATGGCACTATTGTTCAATGAAATCGTTTTATCCGCGTAAACATAACCCGTCACCTGGCTGGAGCCGGTCAATGTCAGATTGTTGTAGGCGATCAGCAGCAAGCTGTTGTGAGCCGAGATATTCACCAAGCTATCGCTGATGGTTGCACTCTGGTTGACAAAGATCCTCGCATTTCCTTGCAACACAATCTCCCCCCCTTGAACGAGGGATAGCCGATCGACCCAATAGTCGCCCTCGGTCAACACCAAACGAGCACCACTGCCAATTGCCAGCGATTTGAACCGGTATTCGGAAAAGTTCGAGCTGGCACTGACGGTGCAGCGGGCATATAGCGTGACAGAATCATATTGGTTGCCGCTGCGTCCCAGCGTCAGATTGTCACCATTATTGCAGTACCAAATGCTACCAGCAGCACCATTACTGCTCAGAAACTCATTATCGCCATTCGTCGCCAGCCCCCGAATATCCCTGTTCGTGACGGTGCAGTAACGGCCATCGCCACCGATAACGGAATCACATCCCAGCGGGGAGCGCTCATAGTAGGCATTGATACCACAAAACGGCAGGGCATTGCCTTGCGTCCCATTGACCCGGCTGGTGTTGTATTGCCGGAATTGGGGGGGGGTTATCTGATGACATGTATTGTTATTGTTACCATGATGGCCCTGTGCCACCGCCGGGAAATAGGTGGCAATATCGACCGGTTCGAACGCAGCAGCACAACTGGCTACCAGCGTCAGCGCACTGGCCACCAGCATACTTTTGCAGGTCATGGCGATCCCTCCTCAAAGGCTTCCACCATCATCGAACGACTGACAGCAAAGTCTGGGTTGGCACTGTTAAGATCGGTGGTACCGGTGGTACCGGTGGTACTGCAGGTTCCGACACTCTGTAACCTGTAGCCTGTGCTTTTCTGGGTGTTATAGGTCACCGGTACCTCCTGGCAACTTACGGCTACCTGACAACCTACCAAGCCAGGATTGCTAAACTGAGGCGGGGCCTGCACCACGCTACATCGATCCGCAGGTGGCGCGGCCGGTCTGTTAGGAAAAAGCTGGTACAGGGCAATCTCCAGCCCGCTCTGGGCAGCCAGCAGGGCCCGCACACTGCGCACCTCCACCGTGTTTTTCTCGCTGCTGTCCGTCAGCAGGCGACCCAACGCCGCCGCCAGCAGCGCCATCACCACAATGACAAACAGGGCGATCATCAGGGCACTGCCCCCTTGCCGTTTGGGCGTCAGCATTTTAGGGAACATTAAGCACCCCTATCTTGTGGTTGAAGGTGACCGACTCGCCCTTACGCTCGAAGACGAAACGCAGGCCAAACTCCCCTTCGGCATTAAACGCCGAGGTTTCCCGATAGAAAGCACCAACCCGCAGTGAATCCGCCATCAATACGCCTTGCGCAGGTAAAGGAGTACCAATGGCCGCGGCGGCGCGGGTGAGCGTGCCGCCCTCCACACAGTAACGTACCTGCTGGTTGGCAAAGTAGACCCGACTGCCGGGAGAGAGGCCATCCAGTGGCGCATCGTTATACCCTATCGTTTGGGCGCCAGAGATCACCGGGCCCACCGACTCAACCAGCGCCACACAGCGACCATAATCACAGCGATCCTTTATAGACTGCACACCAGTGGAAACGGGTTGGGGAAACACCACCAACCAGTCCTTGTTCCGCTCAACCGCAACAGGCGGTGCCACCATGACCAACTCAAGTGTGGACGAGGAGCCAGACGGGCGATTGAGGGCCAGATAGCGCCCTGAGTTGCTGATAGGCCAGAACCGCAGGCAAGAACCTTGATCCAACCAGTTACCGTTTTGATCTTCAATGCGTTCCGAGCCCGGCACCGCATCACGTAGCTCGCGGTTAAGCCGCTCCATAGCGAAACGGGCATCGCTCATCAGCTGCTCACGGCTGCTGGCATCGCCGTAGATCTGGGTGCCGATACCGATAAACTGGCTGGTAAAGGTCGCCATGATCCCCAGCAGCAGGATCACCATCACCAACTCGACCAAGGTAAAACCCTGGGTACGCGGTAAGTTGGTGCTGAGCCTGCGAAGCCCAACACCGAAATTCTGGGTTGGCACAGACTTGCCCATCAGTAGTTCCCCCGATAAAAGGCGAAGTCGAGCACGCTCTGATCCGGCAGCTTTATCTGCAATAAAACTCGCTTGCCGATAGACTCCGCCTTAGAGCCTTGGCTGCCAAACAGGTTATCCGGCGTAACGGCGATCCTGACCTGATAGTTGCGATACTCATCGCTTGCGACCTTGGAGTCAGCTTGCGTAAAGAATGCCGCCTCAATCCACTCACCGTTCAAACAGCTAACCTCATCCCAGCCCTTGGCACAAATAGCGCTGGTCTGATAATCATCCACATCGTTAAAGGTGTAGGGCTCCCGTTCATCCACATCCGGGCCATAGCTGGTCGAGCAAGCAGGAATGATGACATTGGTCACCGTCTCGCCACAACGGTAGCGACCACCGTTATGATCCGACTGTTCATCAAACGACTTTTGCAGGATCTCGCCAGAGAGGCGTTGGGCCAGTTGGGCAGCGCGCACCTGCTGCACCGGATCCACCGCTTGCGGCGCCTGATTGATCAGCAGCCCCAAGATGCCCGTCAGCGCCACGGCCAGCAGCACTATGCCAACGATCAGCTCAATCAGGGTAAAACCGCGCTTAAGGGATCTCATGAATAAACCCCTCTGACTCAATCTTGATACGGCTAGTTTCGCGACCATCACTCACCAGCAAGGTACAGCCGGTGGCGCAGCTAATGCCTAGCGGTCTGCCCATCTGATCGAAGCGCAGCACGAAGTTGTTGTTGCTGTTCAGGGAAATAGTGATTCCGGCAGAGGCGGTCACCAGCCGACCACGCGCCTCCAAATTGGCATTCCAACCGCTATTGGTATCCAGATCATCGCGATCCGGACACGCCTTATAAGTACGGTGGGCAAAACGGGGAGAGGCGACCACCAACTGGGTGCAGCGGTCGGCCGGTTCATGCATATTGATGGTCTGTACCAACCGCAGCCGGGTCAGCAGTTCGTCACGCACTGTGTGAGTTTCAAAGCCGCCTTTGCCCAGCCATTTGGGCACGGCAAAGGCGGCCAGAATCCCGAGTAACAGGATCACCAGTACCAGTTCAATCAGGGTAAAGCCCTTGGTTGCAGGCATGGAGGTTCTCATCAGGGAAAAGAGAAAGCGAGGCCGAAGCCTCGCCTTTTTTATCATTATTTACCGCATTCAGTACTTACTGCGATGGAGGGAACGCCACCTGCAGCAGTAATAGTATTCGCATAAGTCACAGCACACTTACTGTTAGGTTCGTTGCTGGGTTTAAAAGTACCAGGAGTACCAGATACTTCACTCCAGCCATCCAGAGCAACAGTTTTACCTGCATCTGTGGTGAGTGGGTAACCAAATTTGGTGTTAACTGTGGTTCCGGCTACAGAAACAGCACCAGAGGTACCCTCAATTCCCAGAATTGCAGCTTTGCTATATACCAACTGGGAAGAGCTTTGCAGAGATGCTTTGACACCATCTGCAGCTGCTTTACGAGCATCATCCTGCAGATTCAGGAACTTGGGTGCAGCGGTGACCGCCAGAATACCCAGAATGATGATCACGATAACCAGTTCGATCAGGGTAAAACCCGCCTGTTTTTTCATTTCACTTTCCTCTGTTAATTAATATTGGTGGTCACCTGACCGGAAGCCGGACGGTAACTGAAACTCATAAATGCATCAGTCTTGCCTTGCGGATCCTGATACTTGCCATCACTGCCCTTACTCAAACTATTGACCAAATAGTAACGGCAGACCGAATCCAGTCCATTACTGCTCACTGTGGCATAGTATTTCAGGTCATTGCCGCTACCGCGTACTTCATTGAAGTTGGCCGTAGCCTTGGGCGGGTTTTGCAGTAACCCCTCCCAAATATTGAGACAACGTTCGGCGGTCAGATTAGCCGGATCCACATCGGGATTACCACTGGCAACGGTATCCATCGGATAGCCGGGCGACAGCTCGCCGTTGCTGATCTGGCTGTCAGTCGGAGTAGTCAGATAGAAGCGGCTGCCGTCATAGAGCACGGTATTGAGACTGTCCTGTTTGGCGCGACCTTCCGCCTCCCATTGAGCCCGCACCAGTGAAACGCCGGTAGCAAAACCGCCAGAAACCCCCTCCACGCTGGCCTTTTTCGCTTCGTCGGTCACATCGAGAAAACGGGGCAGCGCCGTCACCGCCAGGATCCCCAAGATCACGATAACGATCACCAGCTCAATCAGGGAGAAGCCGGCTGCCTGTCTCATCATCCCCTGTTCCGGCATTGTTGGTGCCATTGGTTTCATTGTCATGCTCCCTCCGTAATGCCCCGTATTATTTCATGCATACCTAAAAAAATCATGTAGTTGGGTCATATGATTAGTTTCATTCAAGGCTTTTTCATCACCCGCCCGTCAGAAAACTGATAAATCAACCAATAACCATCCCACCCCATCTCGCACCCACTGCCATCGGGGCGGGCCAGAACCTGCAGGGGAGGCATGCCCCCCTTCGTTTCACCCATCAGTGCCAGCCACAACTGACGGCAATTTTCTGATGGGGATTGCAGGGGCAATAACCCCAGTGGCCAACCACGCTCATCAAATTGCCAGCCATGTCCTGCGCTATGCAGGGTGTCGGGGCGCCGCTCATCGAGCCAGATACCGTGCAAACGCTGCATCCGCTCGGCAAATTGCTCCCCCAGCAGAGTGAGCGCCAGTTGCTGCGCCTCTTCCCGGTGGCCCTGATAGCTGCGCACCAGGGTAGCGACGATCACCATCAGCAGGATCACCACAGCGATCCGCCGATATCCGGTCAGCCAGCGATCATCCTGCTGCGTCTGTCTGCTCATCCCGTCCTCGACTCCACCGCCCTGTTGCCTCTTACGACGCGCATCATGTCTCACCACTCCGGCGTGAAGATGCCGAGTTACTTGCCTCTTACGGCTCCCATCACGTCCCACCACTCAGACGTGAAGATATCCAGTTCCAGCAAGATTACTTGCCACGAACCGCGCCCATCATGTCCCACCACTCAGGTGTGAAGATACCGAGTTACTTGCCTCTTACTGCGCTCATCATGTCCCACCACTCAGGTGTAAAGATACCGAGTTACTTGCCTCTTACTGCGCTCATCATGTCCCACCACTCAGGTGTGAAGATACCGAGTTACTTGCCTCTTACTGCGCTCATCATGTCCCACATGGGCGTAAAGATACCAAGCGCCAGGATCAGCACCATCACCGCCACAATCCCGATTAATATCGGCTCGATCCGTGCAGTGAGGCTCTTGAGGTCATAATCCACCTCCCGCTCGTAATACTCGGCCGCTTCATGGAGCAGGTCGTCCACCTGACCGGTCTCCTCCCCCACGGCGATCATCTGCATCACCAGCGGGGTAAACAGGCCGCTGTTGCCGGCGGTGCGCAGCAGGCTCTCGCCCCGCTCGATACCGGCGCGCATATCCCTCACTCGCCCCGCCATCCAGGCGTTATCTACTGCATCGGCCACCAGGGTCAGCGCCGTGTTGAGCGGCACGCCGGCCTTGAGCATCATGGAAAAACTGCGAGCAAAACGGGCCAGCAGGGAGCGCTCTATGATGGTGCCGACGATCGGCAACTTGAGCTGCCAGCGGTGCCAGGTCAGCTTGCCCTTGGTGGTGGCGACCCAGCGGCGCCAACCGAACACTATCCCCGCCAGAATGGCGAGCAGCAGCCACCAATAGTTGACAAAAAAGTGCGAGGTGGCGAGCAGAATACGGGTCGCCAGCGGCAACTCCACCCCGAATTTGGCAAACATGCCGGCAAAGACCGGGATCACCATGATATTGAGGATCACCATGGCGATACCGATGGCGATCATCACAAAGCTGGGGTAGCGCATCGCGGTCTTGATCCGCTTGCGGGTCTCCAACTCCAGCTCGAAATAGGTGGCGAGCTGCAAAAAGGCCTCTTCCAGCTGACCGGTATTCTCACCCACATGGACGATGGCGACGAACAGGCTGCTGAATACCTTGGGGTGCGCCTGCATCGAGCTGGAGAGCGGACGACCGTTGCCGAGATCTTCCCCCAGCGAATGAAGCGCCCGCTTGAGCGGCTTGCTGTGGGTGCTCTCCTCCAGTCCAGCGATGGCACGCAGGATCGGGATCCCGGCCCGGGTCAGGGCATACATCTGGCGGCTGAAAATCACCAGCTCGTCCAGCTTGACGCCCCCTTCCAACAACAAGGACCAGTCGATGGCAGCAGATTTGGCCTTGCCCGGTTTGAGCTCGGTCGGCATCACGCCACGGCGCATCAGCTGTTCGGCGGCCGCCATCTCGCTGGCCGCGTCGACCACGCCACTGGTGGCGTTGCCCTGGCTGTCACGCCCCTTGTAGGCAAAGTTAGCCATCGCTTACCCCAAATCCTCAGCCAGCCTGAGTACCTCATCCACCGAGGTGATCCCCTGACGGGCATAATCGAGGGCAGTGAGGGCCAGCGGCCGGTAGTGTTCGTGTTGACGGGCCGCCCTGGCGAACCCTTCCGCATCGTTGCGGCGCAGGGCATCCATCATCGGCTGATCCAGCTCCAGCAGCTCGTAGACCCCGATCCGGCCGGAATAACCGGTAAAGTTGCAGCTCTGGCAACCCCGTCCCTTGTGATAGATGTGCTGACCGGGCGCCTCGCCGGAGAGCACGGTCAGCCAGGTGGCCTGCCCCTGGTCCGGCGCTGTCTCGCAGGCGCAGTGCTCGCACACCCGCCGCACCAACCGCTGGGCCACCACCGCCCGCAGGGCGCTCGCCACCAGATAGCCGGGCGCCCCCATGTCGATAAGGCGCAAGGCACTAGTCACCGCATCGTTGGTGTGCAGGGTGGTCAGCACCAGGTGACCTGTGATGGCACCACGCAGGCCGATCTCCACCGTCTCGTTGTCCCGCATCTCCCCCACCAGCAGGATGTCCGGATCCTGACGCAGGGTGGAGCGCAACACGTGCGAAAACGTGAGGCCTATCTTGGGGTTGACCTGCACCTGATTGACGCGGGGCAAGCGATACTCCACCGGATCTTCGACCGTGATGATCTTGTGGCTGGACTGATTGAGCTCGGAGAGCGCGCCATAGAGGGTGGTGGTTTTGCCGCTGCCGGTCGGGCCGGTCACCAGGATCATCCCGTGCGGCCGTTTGAGCTGGCGGCGGAAACGGGTCAGGATCTCCGGCGGCATGCCGGTCTCGGTCAGTGACAGGATGCCGGAGGATTGATCCAGCAGACGCATCACCACCGACTCGCCATATTGCACCGGCATGGTAGACATCCGCACATCCACATCGCGGCCGCGCACCTTCATGTTGAAACGGCCATCCTGCGGCAAGCGCTTCTCGGAGATATCGAGCCCGGCCACCAGCTTGAGGCGCAGCACCAGCGCCTGAGCGATGCGTACCTCGTTGAGGATATTTTCATGGAGGATGCCGTCGATCCGCTGGCGAATGCGCAGCACCTTCTCATCCGGCTCGATGTGGATATCGGAGGCCCCCACCTGCACCGCGTCTTCAAACAGGGAGCGCAGCAGCTTGGCCACCGTCGCCTCCCCTTCGTCATTGGCCCCCAGATTGCTGGAGCCCAGCTCGAAGCCGGAGTCCTGATACTCCTCCTGCAGCTGTTCGGCGAAGCTCTCGATCTCGCGGGTGCGGCGATAGAGACGGTCGAAGTACTCCAGCAGTTGCCCTTCCCGCGCCACCGCCAGCCCCATCTCGCGGGGGCTGAGCAGGGCGGCGATGGCATCCAGTGCGCTCAGATCGGCCGGATCCGACATGGCCACCGTCACCTTGTCGTCGGTAAGGTTGACCGCCAGCGCCCGATAACGGCGCGCCTGCACTTCGGGCAGCAGCGACACCGCGGTGGCGTCGATGGTGAGGTTGTTAAGATCGAAGAAGGGCACGTCCAGCTGGCGAGCGAGGAACTGCAACAGCTGTACCTCGCTGATAAAGCCGAGATCGATCAGGGTGGTGCCCAGCTTGCGGCCGGTCTGGCGCTGCTGCTGCAGGGCAAGCTGCAGTTGATCATCAGAGATGATCTGCTCTTGAACCAGCAGGTCGCCGAGGCGCATTTTCAGTCTGGGTTGTGCCATGTTTGCTCCGATCTCTGTTACTTCACACCCGTTGCCGCATCCGATTAGGCTTCGCTAATCAAACCTGCTGTTTATCAAGGGGTTAGTTGGCCAATTCGTTGTTGCAGCCAGTTGGTCGATGCCTCGCCCAGGTTGCCGTGCAGCAGGGCGTTGCGATAGGCATCGAGCGCCCGTTGGCTGTGACCCTGACCATCCTCGGCCACACCGAGGCCAAGCCACCAGCGGCCCTGATCCGGCTGCTGGCGCAGCAGCTTCACATAGAGCGCCGCCGCATCGGCATTCTGACCCAGCTCCTGGGTCAGCCCGGCCCAAGTGGCGTAGTAGTCCATGTTGCTGGCAAGATCCGGCTGGTAACCGGACAACCAGCCCAGCGCCTGCTGCTGCTGACCCTCGCTCATGGCAAGGCGGGCCAGCAGCAGACGAAAATCGGCCTGCCGGGGATCGAGCCGGATCCCCTCCTCCAGCAGCTGACGGGCCTCGGTCAGGCGCCCCTCGCCGTAGAGCAGCCCCGCCAGCTGCTCGCGCGCCCGCTGGTTATAGGGATCGTGGGCCAGCACCTGATAGTAGTTGTCCTGGGCATCCCGCAGGCTTCCCTTGGCCATGGCGGTGGTCGCCTTGCGCTCCGCCAGTGCCGCCAGCTCCCTGGCTGACAGCTCAACCGTCTCGATCTTCAATATGCCCGGTTTGCGCGGCGCGCTGGCGACGGCCTGCTGCTCTGCCGCCAGTTCGGCGTAAAGCTCGGGCTGCAGCTCTTCATCGGTCGGCTCGGACTCGTCAAATTCACTGGAGGCATCGAAGGGGGCACCGTCGGCCGTGTCACCAGAGTCATGTTCCCCGACCTCATCATTCACCTCATCCTGATTTGGCAACGGCAGCGCGGCCGCCACCTCGACCGGCTCGGGCTGGCTGACGGGCGCGGCGGCCCTTGTCACCACATCGGGGGCGATCACTTCGCTGGTAGCCGTGACGGTATGGGTCTGCTGCCAGTAGATCCAGGTTCGCCAACCGAGGATCCCCAGTGCCAGACCGCAGATCAGGGTCAGCAGCAACATCCACCACCCCTGCTGGCGCGCAGGGGCAATATAGACGGCAGCACCTTCGGATCCTTGCTGGCGCCGATCCAGATCTTTCAGCATCTGGTTGATAACGCTCATGGCCAGACTCCATAAGCCAGGGCGCACCCCAGCAACAGTAACAGGGGCCACCAGCGCCGTGGCGCAAAGCGGCTGGCATCGTCGGTATCGCGAATGGCGAGCCGTACCAGATGGCTATCGATCTGACGCACACCCTGACCATAGGCCAGCATCAGGCACTTCTGCGCCAGGATATTGATAAGTCTCGGGATCCCTCGCGATGCGCGCCACAACAGACGCATGGCTCGACCTGCAAACAGCGGTGCCCCGCGGTAACCGGAGACCTGCAATCTGTGCTCCAGATAGGCGCGAGTCTCGTCAAAACGCAGCGGCCGCAGGCAGTAGGAGAAGCCAATCCGCTGGCGCAGTTGGCGCAGATGAGGCTTGGCCAGTCTGGCATCCAGCTCCGGCTGGCCGAACAGCACGATCTGCAGCAGCTTGCTCGATTCGGTCTCGAGATTGCCGAACAGGCGGATCGCCTCCAGGGTCTCGTCCGGCAGCGCTTGCGCCTCGTCGATCAGCACCACCACCCGACTGCCCTGCTGGTGCAGGCTGATCAGGTGACGATGGATACGATCGGTCAGATCCAGCTCGCTCTGATCCCGTACCGCCAACCCCAGCTCCAGCGCCAGCGCGATGCGCAGTTCGGCCGGAGTGAGGTGGGGATTGGGCAACCAGGCAAGCCGCACCGGACGCGCTTCCGAACCCAGCTCACTGAGCAACTTGCGGCAGAGCAGGGTCTTGCCGGTACCCACCTCGCCGGTCACCTTGATAAAGCCCTCCCCCTGCGCCAGCGCCCAGTTGAGCACCTGCAGCGCTTCTTCGTGAGGCGGCAGGCCGTAGTAGAAGCCGGTATTGGGAGTGAGGCTGAACGGTGCCTCCTGCAGGCCGAAGTGGGTCAGGTACATGAGACCTCACCTGCCACGGCAAGCAAGCAGCCTGTGCTGGCAAGGCAGCACAGGCCGTTCGGGATAAGGGTGACCGCATCTGGTGTCATGGGTCAGCCCTTGGCCGGATACCACTTGTCGAGCAGCTCGGAAGAGCGTTGCAGCTCGTTTTGCCAGGTATCTTTCTCCACCACGGTCGGTTTGAGCATGATCACCAGCTCCACCTTCTTGGTGCTCTCGCGGCGGTTGGTAAAGGCTTCACCCACCCAGGGAATATCCCCCAGCAGCGGCACCTTGCTGACGATCTCCTGCTTGTCGGTCTTCATCAGACCGCCGATAACGATGATGTCACCGTTATTGGCCTGCACCACGGTATCCGACTCGCGGATCGAGCTCTTGGCGAGCGGCAAGGTCATCTTGCCTCCCGTGGTGCCCAGATCGATGGTTTTGTTTTGTTCTTCGGTATCAATCACTGACGGATGGATATGAAGCAGCACCTTGCCCTCTTCATCGATCTGTGGCGTTACGTCCAGCGCAATACCGGAGAAGAAGGGTGTCAACTCAACATTTGGCGTCCGCTCAGTCCCTGTTGTGGTTGAGGTAATCGTCGTCGTCGCATTGGTGACGAAGTACTCGTCCGTCCCGACCTTTATCACAGCCTTCTGATTGTTTGTCGCAGTGACACGGGGGCTGGAGAGGGTATTCACATCCCCCTGAGTCTTGAGCAGGTTGACCGCCACATTGAAGTTGCCGTCAGTAATAGTGAAACCAGCCCCCCCACCAATTGCGTTAAAGATCGGATTTACTGCACCAACCAGACTCTCGCCAAGGGATCCTCCCCCCTTAAGCAGGTTATAGGTCTGCTGACTCTCTGGGATATTAGGCGCCATCAGGTCTGGCTGAGCCACCTTGGGAATACCTTTATTTCCATCCCAACTAGCTGTCAAACCGCTCCAATCTACCCCCTGCTCATAACCTTCACTAAGAGCTACTTCCATAATTCGCGCTTCGAGTACGACCTGACGTTTTAAATGACTTTCGGATTGAGTCAGGAATTCACGGACTGCTTTTAGCTCTTTCGGATAGGCGCGAATAGTGACCAATCCTGCCTGTGGGCTGGTGATGACAGCCCGACCATCACCATTTCCAATCAGTGTTTGCAAAGTGTCACGTAAGTCGGTCCAATAATCACTGTTGGTATCAGTCTCAATCTGGGTACCATTCGATGTGGTTTGAGTATTGGTATTACTCGAAATACCTGTGCCATTCTGGCTAGATGATATTTCGGTATTGCTGTTGGAATTCAACCCGCTGTTGTTTGAGTTGTTCTCACTAGAAGTCACCCCGCCGGTGCTGACCGAGGTGCGGGAGAGGCCACGACGGGACATCATCAGGTAATTGACCGGGATGGTTTCGGTTCGCAGACCCGCCGGATAGATATGGAAGACATTGCCCTTGCGCTGCACGTCGAAGCCGTACATGTCGCCCACCACCGCCAGTACCTCTGGCAGAGTCACATCCTTGAGCTCGACGGAGACCAGCCCGGCCACCCCGGGGTGCACCGCCACGCTGTAGCGGGAGCCCTTGAACAGGGAACCGAAGAACTCCACCGCCTCCACGTCGTGAGCCGCGATACGCAGCCGCTTCTCCGGCATGCCGACCGGCATCTGCGGCCGGTTCAACTGCAGCAATTCACTTTGCACCGATTTGGGCAACGCGGTCAGAGGGGCAGCCTGTTTCTGCTGTTCGTTCATGGCCTGTTTGAGGGCATCCTTGGCCTGGGTCGGCTCGGGGTGCTGATACGTGGTACAGCCTGCAGCCATCATGGCCACGGTGATCAGACAGAGACGGTGTTTTTTCATGTAATTAGGGCACCCTGACTTGCAATTAAACTCGATAAAGCCGATTCACCTCTCGAGAGGCAAGCACGACTCAAACCCGGATCTTGCTGGCAAACAGTGTTACCGCATGGCGTTTTCCCGCCTTTTCCAGCACCACGGCATCGGCATTGATGGCCACCAGCGTATAGCCGTCCACCTGTTGCCCGACCCGATAACTCTTGCCATTGAGTACCGCCAGTGCTGGGCCATTGCCCAGCACCACACTCTGCAGCTTCGGCAAACCGGCACTGCTCTCGCCAGTTGCACGGGCGCCAACCGCCACATCCGCCAGTGGCGCGGTGGGATCCTGCAATACCTCGACCTGCTCCGCCTGTACCAGCAAGCTGAACAGGCAACAGCACAACGCAAACACTCTAGCCACGGATAAACTCCTTGCTGGTACTCAGGGTGTAGATCTCCATCTCCACCACAGCGCCGGGATAGGCTTTGACCTGATAGTCGAACTGCTTCCAGTAAAAGTGGCGCGGCAAGGCTTCCAGCGCCTTAAGATATTGATACACATCGAAATAGCCGCCTTCAAGCTGAAGCCGGATACCATGCTTGTAGAGATTGACCTTCTGCTCTCCCGCCATCAGCGGAGTCGGCTCCAGCGAACTGAGGGCCAGCATGTGAAGGTTGGCGGAGCGGGAGAGCAGCGCCTCCAGCACCAGCGGCATCTCGTGCGCCGGGATCAGATCGACGGTCTGGGCCTTCAGCTCATCGTCGATCCGGGCCAAATCCGCCTCGACTTGCGCCAGCTGGTCGCGAACTCCCTGATTGGGATCCCGCTTTAGCCGGGCCTGTTTGCCGAGGTTTTCCAGCTCCATGATTTCGAGGTCACGCTCGGCGGCGCTCAGGGCCATGCGATCCTGCTGCAGGCGGGTATCAGCGCCATCAAGCCAGCCGTAGAGTCCGGCCGCGCCCAGCAGCACCAGACCGGTCAGCAGGATCAACACCCGCTCCCGCTGGCTCAACACGGCGATACGCTGGCCCCATGCCTGCCATTGTGTTTTCAGGTTCATCAGGGTTTCTCCCGCGCAATGCCGCTCAACTGGAAGGTCAGGCGACCCTCCTTGTCACGGCCGAGGGTCAGTTCACCAAACTCCTTGCCTACCAGACTCGGGGTCTGCTTGAAGCGGTTGACCCAGGCCGGTACATCCTGACTGCGTCCGGCAAAGCCGGAGAGGTTGATCCGCCCTTCGTTGATCTCGATGCGCTGCAACGAGAGGTTGCTGTTGCGAATGCGGGAGAGATCCGCCATCACGCTGGCGTAGCCCTGGGATTTTTGCAGGGTCAGGCTGCCCAATTGGCGCATCAGCCCCTGCTTGGCCGTCAGCTCATCCTGCTTGTTGACCAGTTGCTGTTGTAGCCGGGGATCTGCCTGATGGCGCGCCAGCTCGGCATCGAGCCGCTGCGCCTCGCTGCGCTTGAGTTCCAGCTCGGCAGAGCGCTGCGCCAGCGCCCGGCTGACCTGCTGCTGCTGCCAGCTGTAACCGACACCCGTCAACAGGATCAGCAACAGCGCAAAGCCCCATACCAGCGCCATCTGATTGAGGCTGGCCCACTGTCGCTTGGGGCGAAACTCGGCGCCATAGAGGTTTATCTGACGTTTCATCACGCGTCCTCCCCGATGGCGGCGGCGTAGGCCGAGAGGTATTCGACGCCGGCCAGGACCGCCTTGTTGGCCATGGCGGAGACGGCAAAGCCGAAGGTCTGCTCCATGTGGCGCACTAGGGTACCGATAAAGGGCGAGGCGACGGCAAACTGCATCTGCCCCAGATCGGGCAATTTCAGCTGGCCCGCCAGATAGTCGAGGGAGCGCTGGATCTCCAGCGCCAGTGAATCGAGCAGCATGCTGTCCGGCTCATGTTCGCCAGTCAGGCTGGTAAAACCGCGCAACTGGCGGGAGAAGCAGAGCCCGCCCTGATGGAAGACCAGCAGTTGCAGATCCTGCCCCTTGGGCTGCCACAGCAGCATGCGCACCGTCTCGTCAGCGTCATAGAGAGAGGTCAGCGCCAATTCGTCGCTGATGATGGATTCCAGGGTAGCGATGCCGTTGATGGCATCGGCCAGCTGTTGCACCCGGCTCTTGGGCAGGCAGATCACATTGATGCGCGGACGACCGGCAGGCGGGGTGGGCAAGTCCACATAATCCATCGCCAGTTGCAGCACGGGTTCGCTGACATAGTCCTTGATGGCCCAGGGAAGCGCCCCCGCCATCTCGGCGTCAGGCACGGCAGGCTTGTCGATCTGGATCTGTTGATAAAGGCTGGCGGCGAGGGCCACCCGCACCGTAGACTTGGCCAGCCCATGACGGCTGAACAGCTCGTTCATGGCCACTGCCCACTCCTGTGGACCGTTGATGGTGCGCGTCGCGAAGACGGGGGGATTGCCCACCGCAGCCAGCATGATCCTGTCATTGGCCAGCAAGAGCCCGACCTGGCGGCTTGGCGTCGACCGTCTGAACAGTTGTTTCATGTAAGCCCGCCCATCAGTAGTGATTAAATGTATGAAATATTAACATAAACAGCAGATTAGCCTCCAGATTAAAAGACGGACTCACCATTGCAAGCCAGCCTTTCCGCCGAATCAGAGGGTCAAGCCATCCTCCCTTCCCCCCTGCAACGCCTCCACCATCCGTTGCTGACCCGCTATGGTGTCGAGCTGTGGTGCAAGCGGGATGATCTGATCCATCCGGCCATCTCCGGCAACAAGTGGCGCAAGCTCAAGTACCACCTGCTGCATGCCAAAGAGCACGGCAAACGGCATCTGCTCTCGTTTGGCGGCGCCTACTCCAATCATATCCACGCGCTGGCGGCAGCGGGGTGCCAATCTGGTCTTCGTACTACCGGTATCATACGGGGCGAATATGACGCCGTCAGTAACTCTACCCTGCGGGATGCCCGGCGCTGGGGCATGGATCTCGTTTTTGTCGACCGCCAGAGTTACCGGCGACGACAGGATCCCGACTGGCTGGCCCAATTCGATGCCCCCGATACCCTGATCGTGCCGGAAGGAGGTAGCAGCCCGCTGGCCATCCCCGGGGTGGCGGAACTGGTCGGCGAAGTGCCCTTCTCGCCGGATCTCTGGGTACTGCCCTGCGCCAGCGGCGGCACTCTGGCGGGCCTGATCGCTGGCAAACAGGATCGGGAGCAGATCCTCGCCATTGCGGTACTGAAAGGAGGCGGCTTTATCGCTGACGAGGTGTGTCGCCTCCATCCCGCGGCTGCCAGCATCCCCGGTTGGCGCATCGCGCTCGATCACCACGATGGTGGCTATGCCAAATTCAGCCCGGCCCTCTGGCAGTGGGTACAGGATTTCAGCGCCACGACCGATCTGCCCCTTGAGCCTATCTATAGCGGCAAGGCAATGTGGGGACTGTTTCGCGAGCTGGCGGCAGGCCGTATCGCCCTCGGCAGCAAAATCGTCTTCATCCACACCGGCGGTATGCAAGGGCTCGCCGGGCTGCGGGAGCAGGGGCGACTGTGAGCCCCGCCTGACGGCAACCGCAAACAGCATCGCAAGCAAGAGAGGGTCGCCCCAAGGCGACCCTCTCTTGTTTATCTCAATCACCAGCCGGTTCCAGCACCAGCCGCTGGGGCTCGGCAAACCAGGGCCCCTGCCCTGCATGCACCCCAAGGTGGCGCAGCATCTTCCACTCGTCGCCACTCTCCACCCCCACTGCCAGCACCCGGGTGCGAGTATTGGCACAACCGCCTACCAGACTGCGCACCGCCATCTGGTTGACCTGACGGGCATGGATCTCCCGCACCAGGCTGGGGTGCAGCTTGAGGAAGTTGATCTCGAACTCCTTGATGTACTGGGTGCTCACCACATCCTGACCGGCATGATCGATGGCCAGCTGGCAACCCAGCATCCGCAGGGAGCGCAGCGGCCGCTTGAGCGCCTCGAAGTGACGGGTCACCTGGGATTCGGAGAGTTGCAGGATCAGCCGCTCGTTGGTGCTGCGCGGCAGCTGGAACAGGGCGAAGAAGAGCCAGCGCTGGAACTCGCGGTTGAGCAGGCTCTGGGCACTGAGGGTCAGGCTGATGGGGCAGCTCTGCTCGGATCGTTGGCGCAGCAGGGTGAGGGTCTGCTCCGCCACCAGCCGATCCAGTTGCAGCAACAAGCCCACCTTCTCCGCCATCGGCATGAAGATCCCCGCCTGCAAAGCCCGTCCCTGCTCGTCGTGCAGATAGGTGAGCAGCTCCTGCTGCAACACCACCTGCCCCCGATCCTGCTGGATCGGCTGAGTGTAAAATTCGATGCCGTGCTCTTCGAGACGGCGGCTGATCAGGGTGCGCCAGCGTACCGTCCCCTTGCTGCTCTGCTCTTCATCCAGCTGCTTCTCGTAGAGGAACCAGCCGTTGTGGCCCTGCAGGCGGGCGCTCTTGAGGGCCAGCTCAGCCTCCTCCTGCACCTTGAGCAGGCTGTCTTGTGCCTGATAACAGACGGCGCCGAGATAGACCGCTGTCTCAGGGTTGACCTCCTGCGGCCAATGCAGCCGTTGCAGGCTCTTGAGCAGCTGGCTGGCGCTATCCACCATCTCGCTCTCGGACATATTGGGCAGCAACACCGCAAAAACCTGACCGGCGTAGCGGGCCTGCAGGGCGCCGTTGTGTTTTCGCACGAAGGCACCTATGGTGGCGCTCGCCTCCATCATCAAATCGTGCCCCAGCAGCTCGAACTGATCGGCCTCCAGCTCCTCCAGACAGGCGAGATCGATCAGCAGCACGCCGCCGCTCATCACGCTCGCCTCCATGATGGCGCTCTCCAGCCGGTTGTCGAAAAACAGCCGATTGCCGATGCCGGTCATCTTGTCGACAAAGGCGTTGCTGCGAATGAAGTTGTCGAAGCGGCTGCGCTCCTTGCGGGCATCCGCCAGCTCGGCGAGCAGATGATCGAGAGCCTGACTGGCGGCCACCGGCCACTCTTCGGCGGGGTCATGACTCAGTTTGGAGAGTTTGTCATCGAGGATCAGCTGGGCGCGAATGCCCAGCAGCTCGGCCCCGCGCAGCTGCTGGCGCAGCCAGCGGATGGAGTACCAGAGACCGAACACCACGATAAAAATGCCCAGCGAGATGCCGGACATCGCCTTGATGGAGTATTCCGCCTCCTTGAAGGGGCGCTCCAGTTTGAAGTTGGCCTGCATGCCGGCCTGATGGGGCAGCGGGTGGCTGTATGGCACCAGCAGCTGTTCGTCGACCGGATTGCGCACATCGCGGAACCAGTAGACCCGCTGGTTATTCTGGCGCACCTCCAGCTCTACCACATGGGCAGCCCGCAGCAGGGTTGGCAGCCAGTGGCCCATATCTTCCATGTCGTGAGCAACATCGAGCTGCTTGTCGATCACTTCGACCAGCGCATCGACCTTCTTTTGCTGCAACTCGATGCCCAGCTCGCGAAAGCTGAACACCCCGCCAATCAGCACGGTCGCCATGGCTGCGATCACGCAAAGGGTGATAAATGAGACAAGCTGTGTAGTGAGTTTCATGCGCCTTTCCGTATGCCCAGCATCATCCATGTCGCCTCATGGTAGCAGCGGCGATCGGGCCACAGCTATGGATGAAGATCCCGCTTCTGCAATTTAAGCGGGCAAGCATAACCCAAAGCAGAGCCAGAATACCAAGGATGACGGGCTACAGACGCGGGAAAGAGCGGGATGGCAGACAGAAAAATGGTCCCTCAAAGGGGACCAAAAGGAACACTCATATCAAAACTAACACTCTGTGCTACTGACAAAAAACAGATACAGGAGTATTGAACACACGGTGAGTCAAACCGCAGGGCTACTCTAATGCAGTTCGGATAAGCTGAGCAATTGTCATTTATGACAGGTCAGCGATTGAATCTAGCCAAAGTTAATAATAAACACATTTAAAATCATGCAGTTAAAAAATCAATCAACAAGTGTGACAACTCGGACTCAAATTGATTGCACTAATGCTCTATGATGGCTAAGTCCATTTGTGTCTCATGAAACTGGCAGGTACTTCCTTTGCGTAAATCACCCGTCTGGATCGCTCTGTTGCTGTTCGTCCTGCCTGTCGTGGGCAGCCAGTTTCTCGGCCTGTGGTTTGCCAAGCCGATGGCCTTTCATATGCTGGAAGAGAAGGTTGCCGAGCTCAAGGGAGCCATGGCCGTACGCCACCGGGAGCTGGATGCCGCCATCAACAAACAACTGGCACAATTTGAGTTCAACTGCGGCGCCAAAGACATGGAGTTGCTGCGCGATCCGCGCTTCTACAGCGCTCATATCCGCCTGCAAGGGTTGGAACTCGCCTCCGGTAACAGCTGCTCCAGCCTGGGGGTGGAGATCCCGCTGATCAAAGAGCTCCAGAACAGCGGGCAGAAGTTCGGCAAACTGGGGATCACCGCCACCGTGGCCAAATACAATACCGAACAGGAGCTGGTGGCCTTTTACCGATCCGGTGACAACCTCGCCTACTGGGTGCTGGATAACAGCTGGAGCCACGACCTGCTGCAACACCCCTGCAGCCACTGCTTCTATCTGGAGTTCAGCCGACAGGATACCGATGCAAGCACAGTCCACTTTCCCCGTGGCGACAAGGAGATCAAACAGGAAGAGAGCAATATCAGCCTCAGTTTCTTCGATCCCAATGAACTCACCAAACAGACTGTCTGGGCGGGAAAAGCACTGGAGCAATATGCCCATGACCAACTCAATCACTACGGTCTCTGGTTCGGAATCGCGCTAGGCGCCCTGTTAAGCGTCACATACTGGCTGCTGCGCAGCTATGGAAAGTGCGAATAAGCAGGTCATTTCTTCCCAAGCTGGCTCGCTGATTAAAATTTCGCGGATCCGGGCCGATTGTTCTCCCGTAAACACCTCGAATTAGCCTATTTAGGCCGTTTTTTCGCCATTCCTGGCGTTATTTCCGGTTTTTAGTGAGATCTCTCCCACTGACGTATCATCTGGTCCACCCGAAACAGGTTGGCCAGGGTGAATAACATCGCCAGTTGGTTATCGTTTTTCTGTAGCCCCTTGTATCTGGCTTTCACGAAGCCGAACTGCCGCTTGATGATGCGAAACGGGTGCTCCACTTTGGCCCGGATGCGGGCTTTCATGTATTCGATGGTGATGGCCGTTTTGTTCTTGCGTGGATGCTGTTTCAAGGTTTTTACCTTGCCGGGACGCTCGGCGATCAGCCAGTCCACATCCACCTCGGCCAGCTCCTCGCGCTGTGGCGCTCCTTGGTAGCCGGCATCGGCTGAGACAAATTGCTCCTTACCGTGCAGCAGATTACCCAGCTGATTGAGGTCATGCTCGTTGGCCGCGGTGATGACCAGGCTGTGGGTCAGGCCACTCTTGGCATCGACACCAATGTGGGCCTTCATGCCAAAGTGCCACTGATTGCCTTTCTTGGTCTGATGCATCTCCGGATCGCGTTGCTGCTGTTTGTTCTTGGTCGAGCTGGGTGCCTCAATAATGGTGGCATCGACCAAGGTGCCTTGGGTCATCATGACGCCTGCTTCGGCCAGCCAGCGATTGATGGTCTTGAACAATTGACGGGCCAGTTGATGCTGCTCCAGCAGGTGGCGGAAATTCATGATGGTGGTGCGGTCCGGCAAGGCGCTATCCAGGGATAACCGGGCAAACAGACG
>NZ_JBFODM010000087.1:0-49267 GCF_040908325.1 Aeromonas sp. R4-1 | reverse complement strand
GGTAATCCCCCCATTTTTAGGAGCATTCAAAAGTAGAGGTCATGCAGCCTTTGCCAGATGCTGTTTCGGTGTGTAGCCATCTAGCGCCATGTTGGGCCGTTCATGGTTATAAACCCACAGCCATTGCGTTGCAAATTCTTGTAGTTCCTCCAGTGTGCCAAACAGGTGATGAGCCAACCAATCGTAACGCACCGTTCTGTTAAACCGCTCTATGTACGCGTTCTGCTGGGGATTGCCAGGTTGGATATACCCCAAGGTGATCCCCTGTTTCATCGCCCACTCCTTGAGCTCCTCGCTGATATATTCCGGGCCATTATCACACCGGATCATCGCTGGTTTGCCACGCCACTCGATCACCTGCTCCAGGGCTCGCTTGACCCGCGAGGCTGGCAATGAAAAATCAACCTCTATGCACAGCGCCTCGCGATTAAAGTCATCGATCACATTAAACAGTCGCACCGACCGGCCATCACTGAGCTGGTCATGCATAAAATCCATCGACCAGCACTGATTGGGCTTGTCTGGCACGGCCAATGCGTCCGGCTTTTCACGCACCAGTCGCTTCTTGGGTTTGATCCGCATGTTCAGTTCAAGCTCCCGATAAATCCGGTAGACCCGCTTATGGTTCCAGCCAAACCCTTTGACATTGCGTAGATAGAGGAAGCAGAGGCCAAAGCCCCAATTGCGCTGGCTGTCGGTGATACGCAGCAACCAATCCGCAATAAGCAGGTTTTCATCGGCAAGCACGGGTTGATAGCGATAACAGCCTTCACTGACCTTGAAGAGGTTGCAGGCCTGCCGGACAGAAATGGCGAAGTGCGTTACGGCCTTGGTAGCCATCTCCTTGCGGGCAGATGGCGTTACCACTTTTTTGCCATGGCCTCGGCTATGATCTCGGCCTTGAGGCGCTCCTCGGCATACATTTTCTTGAGGCGACGATTTTCCTCTTCCAGCTCTTTGAGGCGAGCCATGAGGGAGGCATCCATGCCACCGAATTTGGAGCGCCACTTGTAGAAGGTGGCGGAGCTGATGCCATGCTCACGGCACAGCTCGGGGACGGGTGAACCGGACTCGGCTTGCTTGAGAATGGCGATGATTTGGGCATCGCTAAAGCGTGATGTTTTCATGTAGAACCTCCTGCGTTCAAGATACGAGAAAATTCTACTTATGAGCACCCCAGTTTTTCGGGGGGATTACCACTTCCAATTACTTAGAAGTTGTACTGCAGGGCAACCGCGACTACGTCGTCGGTGTTCTGGCCCAGAGAGTTGGTGGACTTGCCATTTACGGAGTCCAGCAGGTTCAGCTTGTAATCAACGTAGGCGTTGAAGTTCTCGGTGAAGTTGTACCAGGCACCGATAGATACGTACTCGGTGTAGGTATCATCGATACCGTGAGCAGTGTCTTTTACATCAGTGCGCAGGTAGGCCAGAGAAGGCTTGAACTTGCCAATGCTGTACTGGGCAACGGCTTCGTAGCCATCCATCTTCTCGGCGTAACCGTTCTTGGCGAACAGGTGGTCTTCACCGTGGGAGTAGGTTGCAGCCAGGTAGAGGTCGCCAGTTGCATATTTGGCACCAAAGCCCATCAGCTTGGCATCCTTGTCGCCACCGAAGGCTGCATAGCGAGCTTGCTCGTCGGTCTTGCCAGCCTGGTTATAGGCAGCACCCAGGCTCAGGCCCATATCGAAATCGTAGTTGGCAGAAACTGCGAAGCCCTCTTTGGAGCCAGTGCTATTCCAGGTTGCGTTATCAGCGATAGTGGTTCCGTCTACGTGGTCAACGCTGAAATCTTTATCAGTCGCAGTGCGACCAGAGTTCTGCGGATCATTGTTACCGGTGAACTGGGCACCCAGGGTCAGACCCTGATAGGTGTAGATGTACTGGGCCAGACCGTTGGTACGGCCGGTACCGAATACTTCGGTATCTTTGCCCAGGCCGTCACCGCCCCACTCAGGCAGGACGTCGGTATAGTTGTTGACGGCCTTGGTGAACAGGCCATCCTGACGACCATAGCTGAAGGCGCCGAAACGGTCGTGCTTGATGCCGGCATAGGCATAACGCAGCTCGTCGTTGTCAGAACCGGAAGTCGGCAGGTTGTACTCGGCAAAGCCGAACGCCTTCATCTCGGGAGCAATCTTGGTCTCGCCAGCAACGTGCAGACGGAAGTAGCTCTGGTCACCTTCGGAACCGTTGTCATCAGTACCGTAGTACATACCCTGAGCACGGCCGCCGATTTCCAGCTTGGTATCGTTCTGGTTGTAAACGGTAGCAGCATGGGCGCCGCTCGCCAGCAGTAGGCTGGAGATGGCAATAGTCAGTGCAGACTTCTTCATATGCGTTATTCCTCTGATGTAAACACTTCCGAACTTGTTGTCGGTTCTGTGAAATCGGAAATGGTCCGATAGCCACACGGTAGGCGTCCCAACCTTGACTGGGCCTGAATCCATCGTTGTTTAATTGAGGTGACAAGGTCGTTATCAAAACTGGGTGTGACGGTTTTTGACAAGATAAAAAGAGATTAAATTCAATGAATTATTTTCTAGTGACTTTTTTGACATCAAGGCTGTTCTGAGCAACAAGGTCGATGGCTCAAGTTGTGAGCTAGATCACGCAGGGGAGAATGGGGGCGGGGAAAAAACGTGGGGAGCCTTGCAAGGCTCCCCCCAGTGATCAGATGGGCTTTTGCCACAGGGTCAGCAGCAGATCCTGTTCCAGTTCATTCGGGCCCTGTTGAGCGAAAGCGTGACGCTGCTCACCGGTTGCCCGCCAGCCAAGACGGCTGGTCTCCAGAATAAAGCTGCGCATTGCCTGATCCATGATGAGGCTGAACTGGCAGCGCTGTTGAGTCACCGGATTGAGGCCGCCGAGGGTTGGCCAGCTGAGAGGGTGTTCCATGCTCACCGGATTGAGGCTGACCCGCAGTTGCCACTGATGACGGGGACCCGGCTGCAGATAGAGCAGATAGCCACCGGGGGCCAGCCAGCTGACCAGCTGTTCAGTCTTGACCTTGAGATCGTTGACCAGCAGCACCTGAGCAGAGCCCGGTTGCAACGGCGCGCGAGCGGGATCGGCAATGACAAACTGGCCGTCCGGCTGCGCTTTTTTGGCGGCAAAGATGGTGTTCTTGGCGATATCAACCCCGGCAAACTGCCAGCCGGGCAGGCGCTCTGCCAGCGCGCGGCAGTAGTAGCCTTCACCGCACCCAAGATGGATCAGCTCTTGTGGGGCCAGCGGAGCGAGCAGGCCGGCCATGGCCTCAACCAGCGGCAATTGGTGGCCGGCTTCCAGAAAATGGTGCTTGGCGCGCATCAGGGCACGGCTGTCGCTGTCTTTGGGGTTTTTCTTGCCGGGGATGAGATCCAGATAACCTTCCGGTGCCGGATCGAAGTGATGCTTGTTGTCGCAATAGCGCCCCTGGGAGGCTTCATGAAGATGGAGCGGACTGCGGCAGCGGGGACATTGAAGGTGCATAGTAACTCTCTGGGCGAATGCCGGAACAGTGAAGGGCGTTCGGGATTATAGGGGAGAGGATCAAAAAAGGCTGCCGTAGCAGCCTTTTTTATCCCAAGGCCTCAGTCAGGCCTGCGGACGGGTCATCAGCGAGTGCCAAATACCACAATGGTCTTGCCGTGAGCAGAGATGAGCTCCTGCTCTTCCAGCATCTTCAGGATGCGGCCCACGGTTTCACGAGAGCAGCCGACGATCTGGCCGATCTCCTGACGGGTGATCTTGATCTGCATGCCATCCGGGTGGGTCATGGCATCCGGCTGTTTGGCCAGGTTGAGCAGGGTCTGGGCGATCCGGCCGGTCACATCCAGGAAGGCGAGGTTACCCACTTTCTGGCTGGTGTGTTGCAGGCGCTTGGCCATCTGGCCAGAGAGACGCATCAAAATGTCCGGGTTGACCTGGATCAGCTGGCGGAACTTCTTGTAGGAGATCTCTGCCACTTCGCAAGAGCCTTTGGCGCGAACCCAGGCGGAGCGCTCGGGGTTCTCGTTCTCCTCGAACATCCCCATCTCGCCCAGGAAATCACCCTGGTTCAGATAGGAGAGGATCATCTCTTTGCCCTCATCGTCCTTGATCAAGACGGCCACAGTGCCCTTGACGATGTAGTAGAGGGTCTCCGCTTTTTCACCCGCATGGATCAGGGTGCTCTTGGCGGGATACTTATGAATGTGGCAGTGCGACAAGAACCATTCCAGGGTGGGATCGCTTTGCGGTTTGCCAATGACCATGAGAATTCCTCTGTAGTGTCTTTTTATGGACTTGTGCGTCCGGGCAAGCTGCCAATCTTGCCATTCCTTGTATTGGTCGCAGTAGGATAAGAGCCTTTGCCTGTGCTGACAAGGCTTTGCGGGCTTTTGACAGAGCCCTTTGAGTAATGCCTGCTGCGCCGCTTCGGCCATTCTAGGGAAGATAGAGGTCGGATATGTTGATTTTGATCTATTTCCATCCCAACTCCCCCTGTTCGGCAGAGATAAGCGACTGGGTTATGCTAGGGATCCATCATCATGATTAACAGGAGAGAGTGCGAGATGAAAGCCAAGGTCAGCTGGATGGAAGGGATGAAGTTTGTGGGTGAGAGTGAATCCGGTCACAAGGTGATCCTGGATGGTGCCAACCCCGGTGAGGGGGCCAGCCCGATGGAGATGATCCTGCTGGCGGTCGGTGGCTGCAGCTCCATTGATGTGGTCTCCATCCTCGAAAAAGCGCGCCAGTCGGTGACCGCATGCCATGTCGATGTCAGTGGCGAACGGGTCGATAGCGTGCCCCGGGTTTTCGAGAAGATTAATCTGCACTTCGTGGTGACGGGCAAGGGATTGGCAGAGAAACAGGTGGCCAGAGCGGTGGATCTGTCGATGGAAAAATACTGTTCTGTTTCCCTGATGTTGGAAAAAGCGGTACAAATTACCCATAGTTATCAAATTGTTGAAGCTTGATAACGATAGTTTCATTGGTACCCTGGCATAAGGCCGTTACGTAAGGCCACTGCACAAGGCCATGACATAAAGCCATTACATAAGGAAAGTGCAATGAAAAAATTGATCGCTCTGCTTCCCCTTTTGGGTCTGGCGGCGTGCAGCAGCCCGCAACCTACCCAGTATCAATACAGCCAATACCAGTGTGGCGAAGAGATGCTGGCCGTTACCTATGATGCTCAGGCTGACATGGTGCAGTTCCCCTATGCCGGGGTTTACCACAAGCTGGCGCGTGTGGAGTCAGAGTCTGGCGCCAAATATTCCGACAGCGTCACCACCTTCTGGAATCAGGACAAACAGGCTCTCCTCACCCAGAAAGGGGTCACACTGCTGACCTGTACGCTTAAATAAGTGACCACAGATAGCTGAAGGTGTGCGGCTTTATGCCCGGGTCTGGCCTAGGCCGGATTGGGTCAAGAGGTTGAGACCACAAAAAACGGCTTGCCGGGAGGCAAGCCGTTTTTCTATCCATCCGTTATCACTAAACAAGCGCTAGTTGGTGGGGACGCGATTGAGCAGCTCGGCCGCGAGCTGCTGGCTGAGTGCCTGGCGCTGGCTATCTGCAATGCTCACGTCGCTGGTCAGCTGGATGATGCTGCTCCAGACTGCTTTCTGGGTTTTACGATCGAGCAGCACGATGGCCAGCGACCCTTTGCGCTGGTTGGCCGAGGCATATACCCCGGGTGTCATGCCAAGGCGGGCGAAAATCTCGCCGTCACTCATATCCTTGCCGCCCGCGACGCCGATGGCGACCCAGAGATCCGCCTCGTCGAGCGGTGCACTCTGCCATCCCTTGCCATTGAGCTCCCGGCTTACCGCCTGCTGCATCGGCTCCAGCCACCCTTCCGCCAACTCACCGGCAAATTGATACTGTTCGGCCAGGGCGTAGCGCGGGGTTGCACCATAGGTCCAGTTGCCCATCGGGCGAACCAGCATGGTGCCGGACTCCAGCGTGGGGGCCGCCGGCCCGCTGCTGCAACCGCCAAGCAGGGCGAGCAGTGCCACAGAGAGATAAGCAAGCCGCATCGTGAACTCCTTTGAATCAGGTTATTTTGCCGGTTTCGATCAATTGCTGGATGAGCGGGCGCAGGATCAGCTCCATCGCAAAGCCCATCTTGCCACCCGGCACCACTATGGTGTTCATCCGCGACATGAATGAGCCATCGATCATCGACAGCAGGTAGGGGAAATCCACCTGCTTGATACCGCGAAACCGGATCACCAGCATACTCTCGTCCAGACTCGGGATCACCTTGGCGCTGAAGGGGTTGGAGGTATCCACCGTCGGCACCCGTTGGAAGTTGATATGGGTGCGCGAGAACTGCGGGGTGATGAAGTTGATGTAGTCATCCATGGAGCGAACGATGGAGTCGGTCACCGCCTCGCGAGAATGCCCTCGCTCCGAGGTATCGCGGATCAGCTTCTGGATCCACTCCAGGTTGACGATGGGTACTACACCTATCAGAAAATCCACGTGGCGCGCCACATTGTGATCCTCGGTAACCACACCGCCGTGCAGCCCTTCATAAAACAGCAGATCGGTATTGCTGGGCAGATGCTGCCAGGGGGTGAAGGTGCCGGGCATCTGGTTGAAGGGCACCGCCTCGTCAAAGCTGTGCAGGTAGCGGCGATACTGGCCATTGCCATCCTGCCCATAGCCCTGAAAAAAGCTCTCCAGCAGCCCGAAGTCATTGGCCTCAGGGCCAAAATAGCTGATATGACGCCCCTGTTCGCGCGCCTTGCGGATCGCTACATCCATTTCCGGTCGGGTGTAGCGGTGAAAACTGTCACCTTCCACCACAGCCGCGGTATATCCCAGTTGATGGAACATGGAGCGAAAGGCGTTGGTGGAGGTGGAGGTGCCGGCACCGGACGAACCGGTAACAGCAATAATGGGGTGCTTGGCCGACATGGGATTCTCTCTTCCTTGGGAATTCCGTTATAAGGTCCGGATTGCGGTTGGGTCAAGACTGCTCGATGAAGCGGTCTTTCATCACGATATTCACCGATTCGTGCAGCTCGCTATAGACGATGACAGCTTTGCCTTGCTGTAATTGTTCTCTCACTGCATCGACTTTGACGCCAAGCGGTACATCCTGCTCTCCATATTCGGTTCCTTCCTGCAACACAAAGTGTTCGATCAGGTTGGTCAGGGTGTCGCCGTCCAGTTCTTGCCAGGGAATGATCATTTAAAGGTCTCACAGCAAAAGAGGTGATCGTCAGGCTATTGTTGTGTTGAATCCCGCGAATGCAATCACTTTTTACCTTTTCACCGGAGTCTGAGAGATGTTGTCTGAAGCGCAGCGCAGCGCGCCGTTAACCCTGACTGAGCATCTGGACAGCGCACGTCGAGAGGCGATCGCCCGAGGCATGGTGTGGTTCTGGTTGTTGAACTGGCTGGTGGTGTTGTTTCTTTCGATACGCTACGAGGTTTACAGCCAGGTCGGGCTAGCCAGTGATGACAGCTTGCCCTGGCGCTTTCAGAGTGAGCTGGCCCTGGTCATGGTGGTGCTATTGCTGCTACCTGTTGTCAGCCTCTTTTGTGACCATCTGCAGGATCGCCTCTGGTTACGGATGGCTGCGCTTGTGATGGTGCTATGGGGCGGACTCTGGACGCTGCACATCTACACGATTGGTCAGGTGGAGCTGCGGGGAGGGGTCAGCTATGCCAACGGGATCATGCGGCTCAACCTGCTGGCTGCGCTCATTGCGTTTTATCCCGATCGCAAGGTGTTTTATGGCTATCTCTTGGGCCCGATGACGGTGGGTGTGGGGTTGGAACTCTTTTTACGCGTCGATTTTCCACAGATCTACCTGCTTGGCGTGTTGTTTGGCGTGATTGCGCTGGAGATCGGCCGCCGCATGCTGCACCGCTGGTTTGAGTTGGCGATCATGCGGGAGCATGAAAATCTGACGCTGCTACGCAAACTTGATCAGCTCGCCAAGCAAGATCCTCTGACCGGTGTCGCCAACCGGCGGCATTTCAATATCGAGTTGGATCGCGCGTTAGCCCATAGCCAGGAGAGCGGCGCTCCGCTATCGCTCATCCTGATCGATGTGGACTATTTCAAGCGCTTCAACGACCACTACGGCCATCAGGTGGGGGATATGTGCCTCAAGGAGGTGGCACAAGCGCTCAACCGTGCGGTACGCACGCCATCTGATCTGGTTGCCCGCTATGGCGGAGAGGAGTTTGTGCTGCTGCTGCCCAATACCGGCCGTCAGGCGGCGGCCAGCGTGGCGCAGCGGCTGCAAGATGGCTTGGCCAGCCTGCAGCTGGAGCATCTGGCGTCCGATGTTGCCCCCTGGGTGACGGTGAGTCAGGGGATTGCCTGCTCAGTGTCTGGCGAAGGGGTTAGCCAGTTGCTGGAGCGGGCCGATCAGGCGCTCTATCGGGCCAAGGAGTCGGGACGCAATCAGTTCTGTGTTGCAGAGTGACTCTTTTCGGCAATCCAGCGGCTGATCCGCTCATCCAGCCAGAAGCGGGGACGCCACGGAGTGCCGTGCAGAAAGCCGACATGGCCGCCGCGCTGGCTCAGCTCATAGCGCACCGTGGGCGAGAGTTGATCCGGTCGGGGAATGACTGCGTGTGACATAAAGGGATCGTCGGCGGCGTGCAGGATAAGGGTCGGGATGGGGATTTGAGCCAGCAGCGGTAGTCCCGAGCAGCTCTGGTAGTAGTGGCTGGCACTGTGAAAGCCGTGCAGCGGCGCGGTGACCAGTTCGTCAAAATCGCGCAGGGTGGCAATCTGCTCCACTTGCCGGGGCTGCCAGCGTTCACTCGCTTTCTGCTGTTGGCTGATCTTGCTGAGCAAATTGCGGCGCATGGTACGCAGCAGATAGTTCTGATAGACCTTTGAGAAACCCTGATTGACCCGTTCGGCACAGCTGGCCAGTTGCAGCGGGGCCGAGACTACCACTGCCGCTTTCAATGCCGCAGGACAGGCCCGTGCCAGCAAGTTGACCAGCATATTGCCACCCAGTGAAAAGCCGATGGCGATCAGCGGTTTGCCTGGGAAGCGTTGGCTCAGCTCGGCAATCAGCTCCTGCGCATCACCGATGGCGCCGGAGTGATAGGCCTGCAGGTGGCGATTGGGCTCGCCACTGCAACCGCGAAAGTGCATCAGCACGGCCTCTCTGCCCTCTTGCTGCAGGTGGGCGAACAATCCCTTGGCGTAGTGGGAGTGAATGCTTCCCTCCAGCCCGTGAAACACCACTATCAGCGGCCGTTCATCAAGGCTGACTTCCCCGCTCCAGGCGAGGTCGACAAAGTCCCCATCCTGCAGTTCAAACCGCTCCGCCACAAAACGGGCAGGGGTGCGGCGCAGCCATTTGGGCAATATGGTCTGCAGATGAGGATTGAGTGCCCACCAGGGGGCGTGGAAGTGGCTCTCGGTCAGCATGGGGTCAGTCGGTCTGGGTCGAAGATAAGGAGGACGGGAGGCGTGTTCCTCCCGCCAGTCATTGGCTTATTTCAGCAGGCGATCGTGATGTTCGGCGCCGCGCAGCATGGCCTGGATCAGCTCGTTGGCCTCGAACTTGGTCAGCGCCTCATGAGCACCCACCTGATGGGCCCGCTCCACACTGATCTCGCTGGAGAGTGAGGTGTGCAGGATGATGTAGGCCCCCGCCAGTTTGCTGTCGCTCTGCACCTCGAAGGCCAGCTCATAGCCATCGAGCCCCGGCATCTCGATATCGCTCACCAGAATGTCGATGGGGGTCTTCTGGCTCGCCCGCTCCTGCATCAGGGTCAGTGCATCCTTGCCATTGGTGCAGACCTCATAGGGGATATTGATGTAGTCGAGGGCAGCCATCAGCTGACGGCGGGCGACCGAGGAGTCATCGACCAGCAGGATCCGCATCGGCTTGATCCGTTCCCGCTGCACATCGGTCAGTACCGGATAGAGGTGGCTCGGATCGTCCGGATAGACCCGGGAGAGGATCAGCTCCACATCCAGCAGCTGGATCAGCTGGTCATTGACCCGGGTCACACCGGTTACAAACACATTGTGGCCGAGGGAGGCGGGGGGCGATTCGATATCGCGCCAGTTGCACTCGGTGATTTTATCGATGCCTCGCACCAGAAAGCCCACCAGGGTACGGCGGCAGTCGGTAATGATGATGAAACAGTGGGGCATCTCCTCCTTGCTGATGGGGCGATAGCCCACCGCCATCGCCATGTCGATTACCGGAATGGTGGAGCCGCGCATATTGGCAGCTCCCAACACGGTCGGGTGCGAGTGCGGCATTGCCGTCAGCTGGGTGTAGGGCACTATCTCCTTCACCTTGAGGGTACCGATGGCAAAGGATTGTTTGGCTGAAAGGTGAAACAGCAACATGCCTTGGGATTGATTGGCTTTGCTCGTCATGGCAGATGTCCTGTTGGTCGAAACGTTGGCAGTCACTTCAGGCCTCTAGCATAAAGGATTACGGGGGGAATGGCCCTTCCTTGTTAACGACCATCTGGCAAAAAACTGGACTCATTCAGCCAATTTCGTTGGCGTATTCCATCGGCGTCCGGTTATTGATTGCCATCCTCGCCAACGCCCCACTGCTGGCAGGCCGCTTGCAATGCGGTCTCATCGGCATAACCCAGCTTGCTGGCCACCTGCGCGGGTTTGCTGCCGCCCTTGAGCAATCTGAGCGCCTGCAGCAGTTGCCACTGTTGTTGCAATTCACTCCCTTCCACCGGCGCATCGGCTTGTTGTGCCCACAGTTGCAGAGACTCCGTTTGGCCATTGGCCAGCGCTTGCCAGCAGGCTTGCAGCTCACCGTGACCCTGCTGGCTGATGGCGCACTGTTGCAGCTCATCTAGGATCACCTGCAGTCGCTGACCGTAGGCCCCTTGCCACTCTTTCGGACGATGCCACCGGGCCAGCGAGTCGAGCAGGGCATCGAGCAGCGGGGTGGTCTGCAGCCAGCCAGCCTGCTGCGGCTGAGCCACGCGCAAAGAGACATTCAGCTGATCGTACTCGCAACCGCTGAGGGGGCTGAAGGCCGCGAGGGCATCGGCGCAGAGCCAGAAGCTGCTGCCTGCCGGCAGCAACAGCTCATGTTGGCCCAGTCTCAGCAGCGCGGCGCCCCGGGTGATCCGCAACAGCTGCCCGACCGGAGTTCGTTTGCGGTTGCCGGCGTGCAGGCCCTGGCAGGAAAAATGGTGATACTCGATGGCGTGATGCATGTAAAAACCCTGATATGATGCTGCCTGGAGGTAACAAATATGGAAACCAGACGTAAAAAACGCTTCATTGCCGGTGCAGTTTGCCCGGCGTGCGGCAAGTTGGACAACATGATGCTGTATCTGGAGCATGGAGTCGAGAAGGTGACCTGCGTCGCCTGTGGCGATACCCAGGTACAAACGCCTGCCGAGGTCGACAAGCAGACTCGCGAGGCGGAAGAGGTGATCGGGGTGTTTCGCCCCTGATAAGGGAACTGCGGGTGGAATGCGGGTCTCCTTGCTGACGCTGCTGCCGTTTTTTTCGTCACTCAGTGGCGCCGCACGGCATATGCGCGGCCCGCTTTTTAGGGTATTCTGAGCCCGTTTTTTTCTATCCGCAGGATCCTGACATGAAAGTAGCTCCTCTGAGCGTGGTTACGCTGGAATACACAGTCACCGACGAGCACGGTGAAGTCATCGACAGCACTGTCGGCAAAGAGCCGCTGGTCTATCTGCACGGCACCCGTTACCTGGTCTCAGGCCTGGAAGCCGAGCTGGAAGGTCGCGCGGTAGGTGAAGCCTTCGAAGTGACTCTGGCACCGAGCCAGGCCTACGGCGAATATGATGAGACCCTGGTACAAGAAGTACCGGGCGAGCTGTTCGACGGCATGGAAGTCTCCGAAGGGGATACTTTTGTGGCTGAAACCGACGATGGCCACCGTCCTGTGACCGTGGTTGAAGTGTCCGAAGAGTTCGTCAAAGTGGATGGCAACCATCCGCTGGCTGGTGTGACTCTGGGCTTCAAGGTCGAGATCAAGGACGTGCGTGCTGCCACTGCCGAAGAGCTGGCTCACGGCCACGTTCACGGTGCCGGTGGTTGCGGTCACGATCACGGTCATGACCACGATCACGGCGGCTGCTGTGGCGGTCATGGTCACGACCATGATGAAGATCACGGCCAGGGCGGTTGCTGCGGCGGTGCTGGCCACGGTCACGATCATGGCCACGACCACGGTGACGACCATGGTCACGGCGGCTGCTGCGGTGGCGGCGGTTGTGGTGGCAAGGGCCATCACCACTGATCACGGCCATGCCGATGATAAAAAATCTGCCGTAGGAGTCATACCGAGCAATTAATGCTCATTAATTGCTCCTCCTTCGATGATGAAATCCGAAGCCGGTTGTTCTGGCTTCGGATTTTTTATGTCTGTCAAATAGGCTCGCGGCTTTTCCCAAGCTAACAGGGCTGCTTATTTTTGGTTAATGCTCAACATTATTCCCTCTCGGGTCCGCGATGGGGCTTTTGTACGGAGCGCAAACACCATCTGCAAACGAGTCATCAATCGGTGTCATCATCAGCACAATATGACCAAGTTACTTCATGCCCCAACAGCTATAACGAGCCAGCGTCAGTCTCTATTTGGTCTCGTTGTGCCCTATAAAAAAAGCCAGTCAGGCTTAACTGACTGGCTATTGTGTCTAGTGACTAACTGATTGGCGTGAAGCCTTACAGCTGCTCGATACCGACGATATGCCAAGGGGCATTGTTCTTGGCCAGATCGCGCTCGAGGTGCCACACCTCTTTGATGTCTTCTTCGACCTGCTCCTGACGGTCCATGTAGCGGCCGCTGAAGCGCACGCTCACCTGAGCCCAGTCGCTGCCGTAGTCGGCGCGTACCAGCTGGGTATCCACATACATTACTTCCGTGTGCTGGTCGCCAGTCAGTTCGGCGCGCTCGGCTTTGAGCTGCTCAAAAAGCTCGGGGCTGACGTACTCGCGCACCTTTTCCAGATCGTTCTTGTTCCACGCCTCTTGCAGGGTGCGATAGTGATCGCGGGCACCGGCCAGGAAGCTGTTCATGTCAAAGCCCGGCGGCAGGCGGAACGGCACGTCGCTGTCGGCAAAGCCGGTGGCTTGCGGTGCGCTGTTGCTCTGCTCAAACTGTTGCGGGGCCGCGGATTGCGGTGGCTGATAGCCCGCATAGGCCGCCTGTTGTGGCTGTGGCGTCGCGACCTTGCCCTTGCGCAGGGTTCGGATCAGGAACACGGCACCCAGCGCCAGCAGGGCGATCAGCAGGAAGTCCATTCCTTGCAGACCTTCAAAGGCACCGCTGCCCAGCAGGTAGGCAAACAGGCCACCGGCCAGCAGGCCGCCCAGCAGGCCGCCCATCATGCCGCTCTTTTTCGGCGGAGTCTGGGCATTCAGTGTCGGATTCTTGTTGTCGACCGGTTTGGCCGCAGGCTGGGCCGGCGCAGTTTTGTAACTTTTACCAAAGGATTTGCCGCCGCCAAATTTCTTGGCTTCGGCGTGAGGTGCCCCCAGGCCAATGGCCAGGATCACGGCAAACAGGGTCAGCATCTTTTTCATTTTGACTCTTTTCACTCTCGTCTGTGGGTGGGGCATGCTCCGCTTTGGCAAGCTCAGCAAGGCGCATGGCAGGCTGCCTGTCCCTAATTGTGTCGCAGCTTGTATTCATCAATATCACCTCTGGCATGAATTATTCATGAACGAGGTTGCCGCGATGCGGCGTCAAACAAGAGGAGTAAACCCGATGAAAAGCAGAAGATTGAGTCGCAAGGAGCGCAAAATGCGAAGCAAAATCAAAATGGTCAAGGTAGAGCAGACTCTGGTTTGGCCCTTTATGATGGTATGAGCCGCCAGATAGGGCTCGCCGTAGTTGGCTTTCTTTTGTAAAATTCCCGTCCCCTTCCCGCTGCGGTTTTTATGTGTATGGCAGAGCAAGTGACGGCGAAAAAAGACGCCAAGACACAACAGCTGAAAGTTCCTCCCCACTCTTTTGAGGCCGAACAGTCCGTACTGGGCGGTCTGATGCTGGATAACGATGCCTGGGATCGGGTTGCCGAACGGGTGATCGATCAGGATTTCTACAGCCGTCCGCACCGGTTGATCTTCCAGGCCATGACCCGCCTCTCCAACGCGGGCAACCCCATTGACCTTATCACCCTGCAGGAGGAGCTGGAGCGCTCCGAACAGCTGGAAGAGGCGGGTGGCTTCGCCTATCTGGTGGAGATCGCCAAGAACACCCCGAGTGCCGCCAACATCAACGCCTACGCCGAAATCGTGCGCGAGCGGGCGGTCGTGCGGGAGATGATCTCGGTCGCCAACGAGATCGTCGAAGCAGGCTACGAGCCACAGGGCCGTACCTCCGGCGATCTGCTGGATCTTGCCGAGAGCAAGGTATTCAAGATTGCCGAGCAGCGCACCAGCGCCAACGAGGGGCCCCAGCCCCTGAAGCTCATCCTCGAGCAGACCGTCGACAAGATTGAAGAGCTGTTCAAGACGCCGCACAACGGTGTTACCGGGGTATCGAGCGGTTACAACGATCTCGACAAGATGACCGCCGGTTTGCAGCGTTCGGACTTGATCATCGTGGCGGCCCGTCCCTCCATGGGCAAGACCACCTTTGCCATGAACCTCTGTGAGCATGCGGCCCTCACTGCCGACAAGCCGGTACTTATCTTCTCGCTGGAGATGCCCTCCGAGCAGATCATCATGCGTATGCTCGCCTCGGTTGGTCGCATCGACCAGACCAAGGTGCGTACCGGTCAGCTCGATGACGAGGATTGGGCTCGCCTCTCCTCCACCATGGGATTGCTGCTCGAGAAGGGCAAGATGTATATCGATGACGCCTCCGGCCTCACCCCGACCGATGTACGCTCCCGTGCCCGTCGGGTGGCACGCGAGCACGGTGGCCTATCCATGATCATGGTGGACTACCTGCAGCTGATGCGGGTGCCGGCGCTCTCTGACAACCGTACCCTGGAGATCGGCGAGATCTCCCGCTCCCTCAAGGCCTTGGCGAAAGAGTTGCAGTGCCCTGTGGTGGCGCTCTCCCAGCTGAACCGAAGTCTGGAACAGCGGGCCGACAAGCGCCCGGTCAACTCGGATCTTCGTGAATCGGGCTCCATCGAGCAGGATGCGGATTTGATCATGTTTATCTATCGTGATGAGGTTTATCACGATGACAGCCCGGACAAGGGGATTGCCGAGATCATTATCGGCAAGCAGCGTAACGGCCCTATCGGAAGAGTGCGTCTCACCTTCCAGGGTCAATTCTCCCGGTTCGACAACTACGCCGGTCCGGCGTTTGACGACGATTATTGATAAGTAACAATCATGGCAATCCTGTGGTCAGGATTGCCACCACCGCTCTGACCCGCTTGCCATTCACTGCAAGGCAGCCCGTCAGAGCCTGTTTTCCCGGTTCGACAATTATGCCGGTCCGGCCTTCGACGACGATAAGTGAGTGGCGGTCTTCTGCCCGATGAGGGGGAGGCCATTTGTGCCCTCGTAAGGGAAAACCATGAAAGCGGCTACTGCCCAAATCAACACTGCGGCCTTGCGCCACAACCTCGCCGTGGTCAAGCGCCACGCCCCCGCTTGCAAGATCATCGCTGTGGTCAAGGCCAACGCCTATGGCCACGGACTGCTGCCGGTCGCCCGCACCCTGGTGGATGCGGATGCCTATGCGGTGGCCCGTATCGAAGAGGCGCTGATGCTGCGCTCCTGCGCCGTGGTCAAACCCATTGTGCTGCTGGAGGGCTTCTTCTCCGCCGACGACCTGCCGGTGCTGGCGGCCAACAACCTGCAGACGGCGGTTCACACCTGGGAGCAGCTCGAAGCGCTGGAGCAGGTCGAGCTGCCAGCACCCGTGGTGGCCTGGCTCAAGCTCGACACCGGCATGCACCGGCTCGGGGTGCGTGCCGACGAGATGCCCGCCTTTATCGAACGACTCGGCAAGTGCAAGAACGTGGTGCAGCCGTTCAACATCATGACCCACTTCAGCCGCTCCGATGAGCTGGAGCAGCCCACCACCCGCGAGCAGATCGACCTCTTCAGCAAGTTGACCGCACCGCTAGCGGGCGAGCGGGCCATGGCCAACTCGGCGGGCATTCTGGCCTGGCCAGACTCCCACTGCGACTGGGTTCGCCCCGGTGTCATCCTCTATGGCGTCTCCCCGTTCCCCAACACGGTAGCGGCCGATTATGACCTGCAGCCGGTGATGACCTTGAAGACCCAGCTGATTGCTGTGCGGGATCACAAGGCGGGCGAGCCGGTGGGTTATGGCGCCAACTGGGTGTCGGATCGCGATACTCGGCTCGGGGTGATCGCCATCGGCTACGGTGACGGTTATCCGCGCATGGCGCCCAATGGCACTTCCGTGCTGATCAACGGCCGCATCGTGCCGCTGGTGGGGCGTGTCTCCATGGATATGAGCACGGTCGATCTGGGCCCGGGCGCGACCGACAAGCCTGGCGACGAGGCGGTACTGTGGGGCGAGGGGCTACCGGTGGAGCGGGTGGCCGACGAGATTGGCACCATCCCCTACGAGCTCATCACCAAGCTCACCTCCCGCGTCTTTATGGAGTACGTCTGATGTGGCAGCAGTGCCTGCTGACTCTGAAGCCCCGTTCGCGGGGCTTTCATCTGGTGACGGACGAGCTGGTGGCCAAGCTGCCGATGCTGGCGGATTACCGGATTGGCATGGCGCACCTGCTGCTGCAACATACCTCTGCCTCGCTCACCCTCAACGAGAATTGCGACCCCAGCGTGCGCAGCGATATGGAGGCCCATCTGCACCGTCTGGCGCCGGAGGATGCCCCCTACTATCGCCACACTTATGAGGGGGCGGATGACATGCCCGCCCACATCAAATCTTCCCTGCTCGGGGTGAGCCTGCAACTGCCGATCCGCGATGGTCAGCTGGCGCTCGGCACCTGGCAGGGGATCTGGCTTGGCGAGCATCGTGTCGATGGCGGTGCCCGCAAGGTGCTGGTGACCCTGCAGGGTGAGTAATCAGGCTGCAACCAGCTGAAAGATGACGATAAAAAAGAGGGATGGCATTGAGTCATCCCTCTTTCGTTTTTACGCTTTCGCGAGCTATCCGCTGGCCAGTGGCATGGCGCTCTGCGTGGCTCAGCCGACCTTGAAGGGGGTCAGCTCGGCCAGCGGGGCGGCGTCCATAAAGGCTTGCGGCTCCTGACCCTGTTTGAAGATCTTGAAGTCCTGCTCGCGTGCGCTCCAGTACTCCAGACGCTCGCTGCCGTTTTCTCCGGTGATTTGCAGCAGGCTCGCTTCACGCAGGGCCACCACGTGCTCGCTCGGGTTGATGGCGCAGAACTCGGCCAGACGCTCGTCGCGGGTCTCGCCCATGTGGCCGCTGATGCTGGCGTCCAGATAGTGCGGGTTGATCTGCAGCGGGAACAGGCCCAGCGCCGGCAGCACGGCGGCGTTGCAGACCGGCATGTCGTTGGTGGTGCGGATGCTCGGGGTCGCCACGTTGCAACCGGCGCTCCAGCCCACATAGGGGACGCCCCGTTCGCGCACGGCACGCTGGATCGGCACGATCAGGCCGTTTTCATGCAGCAGCTGATTCAGGCGCCAGGTGTTGCCGCCACTGATAAAGATGGCGTCGGCCTGATTGACGGCCGCGACCGGATCATCGAAGTGGTGAATGCTGATGGTCTCGATCCCGAGGCTCTCGGTAAGTTCGTTGGCGCGGGCATCCCAGTCGCTGCGGATCACCGCGTAGGGGATGAGCAGGATGCGCTTGACCTGTTTGCGAGCCAGCAGGCTCTGCACCCGATCCCGGGCCCAGCCGAGCAGACCCGGAAATTCGTTGGCTTTACCGTTGCTAAGCAGAAGCAGTTCCATCAAATCGTTCCTCAAAAAGTGAAAGCGGAGGAGGGAGGGCCACCGGATCCGCCGTGCGGCCGGATGGCAAGAGGAGGCATGCTACCACCATTGGCGCGGCGGTTCTGTGATCGCGAGGCCCATTCAACGGCTATGGAGGAGTTATGGATGGATAACTCAATGCAAGCTGGTGGATCAATGAGTAGTGGTCAGCTCGTCGCCCATTGCCAATAAAAGACCCCGCCGCAGCGGGGTCATGGCAGAGTTAGTCGAGTTTGAGATCGACCCACACCATGCGGTGATCCGAACTGACTCCCTTGGCGATGCCGAGTTTCGCATCATAGACCAGGTGATAACCGGCCTCGAAGCTGGCAGGCCAGAAGACGCCGCTCTTGACCGCGTTGAGGTTGGCGGAGGGGATGACGTGATCCAGCTGCAGCACGCTGGAGTTGGTGATGCGCTCCGGGTTGGGGCGAGTGAGGTTTCGTTTGCAGTCGGCCCCTTTGCTGACACACTCCGGGCCCCCTTCGCTGACCGGGATCAGGGTGCCATTGGTGATGGCCTGATTCATCAGCGGGTTGTTAAGGAGATCCTGAATGGCGGTCAGGTCGCCGTCACCGGTGAGCGGATCGGCGTTGAGATCCCCCGCGATGACAAACTTGGCGTTTTTGGCCAGCCCCCCCTTGGTGCCCTTGTCATCGGTCATGTAGTTGAGACCCTTGACGTAGTCGTTCCAGAAGGCGATCTCGGCGCGGTTGTGCTTGACGGTGTGACGCGCCGCGTTGGCAAAAATCGGCGGGGTCGGGTGGGAGATCAGGAAGTGGATCACCTCTTCCCCCTTCTCGGTCTTGATCCGTACCGGCACATCAGCGTGGTTCTTGGAGGAGAGCGGGTACTGCTGCCAGGCTGCGTCTGAATACCAGGCATCGCCACACTGGCGGCTGGCCGGGATCTTGACCTTGGGATTGTTGCAGTCATCGATGATGGGGTTCTGCTCGCCCGGCATATCCTTCCACTTGAAGTTCTGGAAGGTGCGGATCTGCTTGGTGTCGATGGGGTATTTGGACATCACCGCAAAGGCGTACTGGCCGTGGTAGTTGCCAAAGCCCCAGGCATCGTCGGGGCCGCTGTTGACCTTGCCATCCAGATTGAGGTCATAACCGCTCATCAGGCCGGTGTTGGTGGCGAAGTTCTGCATCACCGGATAGCTGATGGCGGTCACTTCGGCATGCTGGGCGTGGGCCAGATAGTTGTCGTTGAAGGCTTTCAGGTCGGCGGTGCTCTCGCCTTTGCCGTCGTTGTCGAACTCGTTGAGCAGGAACACATCCGGGCGGGTGCGCTGGATGATTTCCGCCACGTTGCGGATCTGCTGCACGTTCTTGGCTTTGGTTTCAGTGGCGCCGCTCAGGCTCCCTTCGGCGAGGCGGGCCAGCAGGGCATCCTGCTCGGTGCGGGTCAAGGCCAGCTCACCGCTCAGCATACCGGCGGCAGTGCGGTCAAAAGAGAGGTTGAAGGTGGCAAAACGAACCATGGGATCAGCTGCCTTTGAGTCGTTGTCGCTGTTGCAGCCAGCCAGCATCCCGAGGGAAATTGCGGCAGCCAGTAGGGTCTTGTTGATATTCTTCATTGTAATTATTCCGTAGCATCAATGAGTTATGCCTTCTGTGAGGCGGCGCCATTATAAGTAGACGGCGATGCTGCGGGGATTTTGCCTGAGCAAAGTGTGAGGATATTCACACCACATATCTGGCGATGATGAATGTTAGCAGGGCGATATGGGGTGTGAAAAACCGGTTTATACGCTGCAGTTTCCGGGATGAATGGCGCGCTTCCTGCCGTTACCGCACTCTGAATTTGTCACACCACCATCGGCAGGCCGCTCTCGGGGTGGTGGATCACCTGTGCCGGATAGTCATAGAGACGGGCAATCAGCTCGGGGGTCAGCACCTCGGCAGGTGTGCCATCGGCCATCAGCTTGCCCCGCTCCAGCATCACCAGCCGATCGGCATAGCGCGCCGCCAGATTGAGGTCGTGCAGCACTACCAGCACAGCTGTATTGCGGCTGGCGAGGGCGCGCGCCATGGTGAGCAGCTGGTGCTGGTATTTCAGATCCAGCGCCGAGGTGGGTTCGTCGAGCAGCAGCAGGCGCGGTTGCTCGGCTTGCTCGGTCGGGGAGGGAGCCTGCCAAATCTGCGCCAGCACCCGGGCAAACTGCACCCGCTGCCGCTCGCCGCCGGAGAGCCCGGGATAGAGCCGTTTGGCCAGATGCTCGACCCCGGCATGGGTCATGGCCGCCGCCACAATCTCGTCACGCCGCACCGCCGGTTCACTATGGGGCAAGCGCCCCATGGCGACCACTTCTTCGCAGAGAAAGGGGAAGTTGAGGGAGGAGCTTTGCGGCAATACCCCGAGCCGGTGGGCAAGCTGGCTGCTGTCCCACTGCTGGCGATCTGCGCCAAACAGGGTGATGGAACCCTCATATTCCAGCTCGCCGGTCAGGCACTTGAGCAGCGAGCTCTTGCCCGCCCCGTTGGGGCCGAGCAGTGCGGTCAGGGTGCCGCTCTCGAGGTCGAGATTGAGCCCATCCAGGATCTGGCGCTGGCCACGGCGCAGGCTGAGTCGGGTGCAGCTCAACATGGGGGAGGAGAGTGAGGATGAGAGTGGTTGCATAACAGTCCGTATCACAGGGCGCGGCGGCCTTTTACCAGCAGCCAGATGAAGAAGGGGGCGCCGAGCAGGGCGGTGATGATGCCCACCGGCAGCTCGGCCGGGGCCAGCAGGATGCGCGCCAGCATGTCGGCCGCCAGCAGCAGGGCAGCGCCAAGCAGGGCCGATAGCGGCAGCAACCTGACATGGTTGGGGCCTGCCAGCAGGCGCACCAGATGGGGCACTACCAACCCGACGAAGCCGATCATCCCCGATACCGCCACCGCCACCCCGACGCCCGCGGCGGTGAGCAGAATGAGGCGACGTTTGAGGGATTGCACATTGACCCCCAGATGACGAGCCTCCCCTTCACCCAGCAGCAGGGCGTTGAGGGGATTGGCATCGCGCATAAAGAGCCACAGCAGGGCCGCCAGGGTGAGCAGGGCCAGCGCCACATCGGCCGGTTTGCCTGCCGCCAGCGTTCCCATCTGCCACAGGCTCAGGTTGCGCAGCATCTGATCGTCCGCCAGATAGGTGAGCAGGCCGATCACTGCACCGGAGAGCGCCGTGATGGCGACCCCGGCCAGTAGCATGACGGTGACCGAGGTGCCCCCCTCACGGGTGCCGAGCAGATAGACCAGGGTGGTGGTGAGCGCGCCGCCGAGAAAGGCGAGCAGCGGCAGCAGACCAACCCCTATGGTGGCTTGCAGCTGCTGGCCGAGGGGGGCCAGCAGCACGATGGCGAGCGCCGCACCGAGCGCCGCACCGCCGGAGACACCTATGATGCCGGGGTCAGCCAGGGGGTTGCGAAACAGTCCCTGCATCACGGCCCCACATAGCCCGAGGATCCCCCCCACTGCGATGCAGAGCAGGGTACGAGGCAGGCGAATTTCCTGCACGATCAGCAGCTTGTGCGACTCTATCCCGCTCTCCTGCCCGGCAAACAGCGCCCGCAGACTCTCGCCCAGGGTGAGGGTCATGGGGCCGGTTGCCAGCGAACCGAGCAGCAACAGTGCCAGTGCGGCCGTGGTAAAGGCCAGCAGCCAGGAGAGGGGTAACCGCATCATGACCCCTGCTTGATCCACTGGGCGATCTGGTTCGCCTGCTGCAGGGAGTTGAGGCTCAGGCCCCCTTGCAGGGCGTGGCCGTCGATGGCGTGAATGGCGTTACGCTTGCCAGCCGGGGTGGCGGCTAGGGAGGGCACTTCTGCCAGCACCTTGGCCGGGTCGGCATACTGCTGCCAGTCACGACCGCTGACCAGCACCAGATCGGGCTGCATCTCGATGAGGGATTCGGCGGATACCGGCTTGTAGTTGCGTAATTCGGCGACCGGATTGATGCCGCCTGCCAGCGAGATCAGCGCGCTGGCGGTGGTGTCACCCCCGGCGATGCTGGTGGGTTGCCCCTTGTGCAGCAGCAGGAAGGCGACCTTGAGCGGTTTGTTCTGTTTGGCTTGCGTCGCCAGCTGATCGGTCTGAGCCTGGATCTCTGCCTTCAGGCGATCGCCAGCGGCTTTGTCGCCCAGCAGGCTGGAGAGGGTGTCGATACGCTGATTGAGGTTGGCGAGAGTCGGCGCGGTATCCAGCACCTCCACCTTGACCCCGGCACGGCGCAGCTGATCCAGGGTCGGGGCCGGGCCCATCTCGTCGCTGCCCACCAGTCGGGTGGGGGAGAGGCTCAGGATACCTTCGGCGGCCAGTGCCCGGTGATAACCCACCTTGGGCAACCCTTTTGGCAAGGGGCTGCTGACATCGGTGGCGATCAGGCTCGATTCACCGCCAAGTGCCAGAATGAGTTCTGTAGTGGCCGGGCCGATACTGACGATACGCTCTTTCTGGCCGTCGGCGGCAACGGCAGAGAAGGGAGAGAGTGAACTGCAGAGCAGGGTGATGGCGAGGGCAAGACGACGGCCCATGCTAACCTCCGAAGGGGTGAATGAAACGGGTGTGCCGCCGAGAATATCAAGGCTTTGGAAAAAATGCACTGATAATGATAGCAATTATCAATTGCATTGGTTTCGGTGCTTTATTAGAGTAGCCGCCATGATAAACAGCGGGACAACATGGTCCCGCAGAGGGAGAAAACATGAGCATTGCACAACGCATTCACGCGCTGCTGGAGCAGGATCCCGGCGCTCATCCGTCCACCCTTGCGGCCCAGCTTGCCATCAGCGAATGGGAGGTGGTTCGCCATCTGCCCGCCGAGCTGGTGACCCTGCTACCCGCCGATCGCGCACAAGGTCTGCTGGAAGATCTGGCCGACTGGGGCCCGGTGACCACCATCGTTGAATCAGAAGGATCCATCTTCGAGGTAAAAGCCCCCTTCCCGAAAGGCAAGGACGCACGCGGTTACTACAACCTGATGGGCCGCGACGGTGAGCTGCATGGTCATCTCAAGCTCGACAACGTGGCGGGGATTGCGCTGGTCAGCAAGCTGTTCATGGGCAAGGAGGGGCACTCCTTCCAGTTCTTCGGTCACTCCGGCCGCTGCATTTTCAAGGTCTATCTGGGTCGCGACGAGAAACGCCAGCTGCTGGCCGATCAGGTCACCCGTTTTATGGCGCTGCGCCACAACTCTCAAGAGGAAGTCAAAGCATGAGTGAACGTCAGGAGCGTCTGCAGAACCGCCTGCAACCGGAGATCCGCGAGTTTCGCGACAGCTGCCGTACCCTGCAGCTCGCCACCGTCGATGGTGAAGGCAATCCCAACGCCAGCTATGCCCCGTTTGTGCTGCAGGAAGATGGCTACTATGTGCTGATCTCCGAGATCGCTCGCCACGCCCGTAACCTGCAACAGGTGCCGCGAGTATCCCTGATGCTGATCGAGGATGAGAGCGGTGCCCGCGAGCTGTTTGCCCGCAAGCGCCTCACCTTCGATGCGGTGGCCGAAGTGGTGGCCCGTGACGATGCGCGCTGGAGCAAGGCGGTTGCAGCGCTGGAGGGGCGTTTTGGCGAGATCATCAAGGGTCTCTCCAACCTCAAGGATTTCAAACTGTTCCGCCTCAAGCCGGAGCAGGGGCTGTTCGTCAAGGGCTTCGGCCAGGCGTTCGCGGTCTCCGGTGACGAGCTGGTGGATTTCGTCCATCTGGTGGAGGGGCACAAGCGCATCGACAACGGTGCCGAGCTCACCAGCCCGGCCGATGCGCCGGTCTGATAATCCCTGTCGACCACAACAGCCGTCATAACAAAACGGGCAGCCACTGGGCTGCCCGTTTTTATTGCGTTATCTCATCCGGCCTGTTCAATCCTGCCAGCTGGCCTTGTTGGGAAAAGCGCGACGATCGGCGTCGGTGGCCGTTTCGTTGCACTCCCCCCGCACCTTCCAGGAGGTCTGGCTCAGTACGATGTATCCCTGGCGGCAATACTGCTTGGTCGCCAGGGTCTCGGTCAGCAGATTCTCCTGCAACGCCTCCCGCTGTTCCAGCAGCCGCTGGCTCTGGGCCGCCGAGAGGCCGCGTGGCAAGGTGTCGTTGGGCGCGGCTTCAAAGGTGAAACGCTTGCTCCCCTCCTCGTTGATGTGGGTCAGAAAAAGAGGTTCCGGCCCGTCATACTTCTGTCCGGGCAAGCTGGAGCAGGCCGACAGCAGGGGAACAATCAACAACAGGGTGGCAGACAACAGGCGCACGACAGACTCCAGTGAGAAACGAGGCGAGGCTCGCAGATTAGCACGGCTGCAGTGCGGGTGTTACTGCCAGCAGCTCGTCGGTGGTGAGCAGGGTCACACTGCGCCCCTCCGGCAGGCTGAGGTGGCGCCACATCCAGTGATGGTGCTCGGTGATCTGGGCCGCGCTCAGGTGGGGGCGATCGGCGGTGGTGTGACCATCGCTCAACACCAGCACCTCGTACCCATGGGAGGCCGCACTGCGCACCGTGGTATCGACGCAAAAATCGGTGGCGCAGCCACAGAGGAGCAGTCGATCGACCGGCTGCTCGGCCAGCAGGAAGGCAAGCTCGGTATCGAGAAAGCTGTCACATGCTGTCTTGCGCACCCGGCTCTCTCCCTTGGCCGGTTGCAGCGCACTGTGCAACTGCCAACCCGGGGTGCCCGGTTCCAGTTCGGTACCGGGGGGCGAGTCATGCTGGATATAGATGACCCGTCCCTGTTGCTGCCTGACATGGGCCGCAGCCCGATTGATATTGGCCAGCACCTGCTCCTGGCGGTAACGGGGCTCGTTGAACAAGCCTTGCTGCACATCGATGATCAGTAACACATCCATATTTTACCCGCCGTTTCCTGGAAGATTAGGGTTGCAGCCACTGGCTGCAGTCACGACTGCGGGATTGATGCAGCGCGCCCATATCTTGCTTCATCTCGTCACTGTTTTGCCAGCGCTTAGGCAGCGGCATGATGGTTACCTGCACATCGGCTGCGGGATCTGCAACAGAGGTCTCATCTGTGCGGGGCACGACCAGCGCTACCTTGAGGGCAGGATTGCGGCGGGCGATGCGACTGGCGAGCCCAAGCCCCCCCTCGACGTGGAAATTGCCGGCGATATGCATGATCTGCTGGCCCGGGTGCTTGACGAGATAATCCACCATGCTCTCGGCCATGGTGTCATCCCAACTGGTCTGGGCGGCGAAGCGGCGGGCGTTGCTGTCGGCATCGCCGTGGTGCATGGAGGCCATAAATTTCTGGCGATAGGGGTCATCCCCCAGCGTCAGCTGGCGGGCCAGTTGGCTGCGACGCGACGCGGGCAGTTTGTCGAGCCACTCAGGCCCCTCCTGACCGACACAGCTCACCAGCGGTTTGGGAGCGTTGGCGGCGATCACCGGCATCTGGTGAGCCTTGGCAAACTCTACCAGCGGGCGGTAGTCGCTCGGATAGTTGGGCCAGGCGTTGCCTTCGCGGATCAAGGCCGCTTCACCAATCTGGTTCGCCAGATAGGCATCCAGCGTCTTCTGGTCGGCGCGGCTGAACTGCTCCATGGAGAGGGCCAATGGCCGACCGTGCTGCTGACCTGCGGTGTAGAGCCTGCTCAGCAGGCGCGATTGCAACAGATGCACGGCGGGATGGCTGTGTAGCTCACCCACCAGAATGATGTCGGCGTCGGCAATGCGCGCGATTGCCTGCTCCAGCGTCAGGTCTGCGTCTCCCTCGCTGCTTAGCCGGTAGTCATAGAGCGTCTGCAACTGTGATGACTGGGTCGGTTGGGTGGGGGTGGCACAGGCTGCCAGCAGCAGCGGCAGGGCGAGCAGGGGAAGTCGTCTAATCATGGGATCTCACGGCTGATATGCCCGGATGCCGGTGCATCTCGGGGGGCTAATAGAGAATAAGGGCAACACAGGGCGACAGTGTAAAACCAATTTGGTTCAAAACAAATGAGAATGATTTCGTTTCTTGTTGATCTTTGTCGAGAGCCGGGTAATATGCGGCCTGTTTGATAACAGTTCTCAATAAGGATTCGCTGTGACCCATCATAACGCACTCTCTCTGGTTGCCCTCGCCGTGGCGGCCGGTCTCTCTTCCCAGGTCTTTGCTGCCACCCAGAAGGCGGATGAAGTCGTGGTCGTCAGCGGCTCACGGATGGAGCAAAAACTGGAAGATGTCTCCGGCCCCATCTCGGTGATCACCGCCAAGCAGATTGAAGAACAGGTCGTCACCAACGTCGCCGACCTGTTCCGCTACGAACCCGGTGTGACCGTGCTCGGCGGTCAGGGGGATGCGCAGACCTTTATCATCCGCGGCATGGGGGAAAACCGGGTCAAGGTGGTGCGCGACGGTGTGCGCCAGAACGATGCCTACAGCAAGGGCGGGGTTGGCCAGAGCTACTTCGATACCGACATGATCAAGCAGGTAGAAGTGGCAAAGGGGCCAGCGTCTGCCGCCTACGGCTCCGATGCGCTGGGTGGCGTAATTGCCATCACCACCAAGGATGCCAGCGACTTCCTCAAGGGCAAGGATAGTTATCTGGATGTGACCAGCGGTTACGCCTCCAGCAGCCACCAGAAGATGGCGGGCTTTACCGGCGCCTTGCGCACTGGTGAAGTGGAGAACCTGCTGCGCTACACCTGGCGCGATGGCGGTGTGACCCAGAATTTCGACTCCACCAAAAACGACTTCGATATCGGTACCCACGCCCTGCTGCTCAAGAGCAAGTGGAATCTCTCCGATGAACAGTTCCTCAAGCTGACCGTCGACTACCTGACCGATGGCGAGGAGCCGGATGCGGTCAAGCTCAACAAGGTCGGTACCGGTACTGCCCGTGTCTTTGATCAGCCCATCACCGACAAGCAGACCGACAACCTCTCTGTGGTGCTGGATCACGGCATCGCGCTGAATCAAGGTTGGGCCGATCGGATGGATAGCAAGGTTTACTTTGCCCGCACCAAGCAGACGCTGGATCAGTATGCCTCATCCAAGTATCCGGTCAGCCCCGGCAACCCCTATGTGACCAAAAACTCGCTGGATCACAACGTGTTCGATCAGAAGAACATCGGCGCCCAGCTGCAGTTCCACAAGGCGGTCGCCAACCACCGCCTGGCCTGGGGGGCTGAATACGAGCACACCGACAACGAACGTACCCGTTACAAGGGGCCGACGACTCCCGGTGATTTTGTCGGCTACAACGAGCTGAGTTTCCCGGCTACTACCAGCGAGCGCAGCGCCCTGTGGGCCTTTGACGAGATCAAGTTTGGCGAGCGCTGGGTGCTGACCCCGGGTGCCCGTTATGACTACTACCGGATGACCCCGGACAACGATCCGGCCTACACCGGCGACAAGCTGCACAAGTTCTCCGAAGGGGAGTTGTCACCCAAGCTGGGTCTGGTGTTCAAGGCCCACGAGGCGGCTAACCTGTTCGCCCAGTACAGCCACGGTTTCAAGGCCCCCATGTATGACAGTGCCTTCTCTACCCTGAACCATCAGGCGTACGGCTATCGCATCGAGCCCAACCCGAACCTCAATCCGGAGAGCAGCGACGGCATCGATCTCGGCGTGCGTGGCAGCAGCAACGGCTTCAGCTATGAAGTAGCCAGCTTCTACAACAAGTTTGAAGACTTCATCGAGATGGTGGAAGTGGGCAAAGAGGGGCGCACCGCCGTCTACCAGTACCAGAACCTGAGCAAGGCGACCACCAAAGGGGTCGAAGCCAAGGCGGATTACTGGTTCAACGACATCGTCAATGTATGGGGCAACCTCGCCTACATCGAAGGCAAGGATGGGGATGGCAACTACATCAACAGCCTGAGCCCGCTGAACGGCTCCGTCGGTGTGCGTCTGGAACAGTCCCAATGGAACTTCAACACCGCGCTGCGCTTTGCTGACGACATGGACAAAGTCCGTAAAGACAGCAAAGGCAACGATTACGTGAAGAGCGCCGGTTGGGGTGTGGTGGATATGTACGCCCAGTTCAACCCGATGACCGACCTGCAGCTCAACGTCGGGGTCTTCAACCTGTTTGACAAGGAGTACACCAGCTACGAGCGCATCGCCGGTCGTGCCGAGGGCTCCGATAACAGCATGATGACCGAACCGGGCCGCAACCTGAGTGCACGGGTCAAATACGTATTCTAAAGAGCAAACAACAGACGCAGATGATCAAAGGGGCTTCGGCCCCTTTTTTGTCGCCGCCATGTTGTGACGATGGAGCAGAGCAGATGTTTGCCTAAAAAAGAAACCCGCCATGGGCGGGTTGAAGGATTGCAACACTAACCAGGAGGAGGTGTTACCAAGTAGACCCCACCTCTTCGGTAATAGTTCAATTTTATTGGAGTTTTTTCGTTTTCTGCGCAGGGTTTCCATCGGGATCTGCGGGGGCGGATGGGTTATCATTCTGCTCCCGTCATCCGGTTGCAGAGGATCTATGCCCGCGTTCTCCTGGTTAGCGCTCTTTTTCGGCGCCTTCTATTTTGTCTACGGTGCTTACTTGCCGTTCTGGTCGCTCTGGCTGGAGGGGGGGGGCGTCAGCGCCGAGATGATTGGTCTCCTGCTGGGGGCGGGGATGGCGATCCGTTTTGCCGGCAACCTGATGGTGATGGGGCAGATCAAGGGGGCGGGCCATCTGCTGCCGGTTACCCGGTTGCTCTCCCTGCTCAGTCTGCTGGCGTTTCTCGGCTTCTATCTCAGTCATAACCTCTGGTGGCTGGTGGGTTTGACCCTGCTGGCGAACTTTATCTATCCGACCCTGATGCCAGTGGGGGAGGCGCTGGCGACCCGCATGGTGGTGCAGGCGCACCTCGATTACGGCAAGGTGCGACTGTGCGGCTCCTTTGCCTTTATCGTTGCCTCGACCCTGGTGGGGGCGCTGGTGGGCAACTTCGGTAGCGACTGGATTTTGCACACCATGGTGGCGGGGCTGGTGCTGATGCTGCTGCTCAGCTGGCTGCCGCTTTATCCGGCGCCACAGGATAGTCAGGGCGAGCGGGCCAAGGCCTCTTTGCTGGCGACTCTGCGCAGCGCACCGGTGCGCCGTTTCCTGTTGCTGACGGCGTTGCTGCAGGGGAGCCACGCCGCCTATTACGGTTTCAGCGCCATCTACTGGAAGGCGCAAGGATATAGCGGCACCATCATCGGCTATCTCTGGGCGCTCGGGGTGGTGGCCGAGATCTGCATGTTCGCCGCCGACAAGCGTTTCTTGCAGCGCTTTGGCGCCCAGAGTCTCTTTATCGCCGGAGCCATCGGTTGCGTGGTGCGCTGGGTATTGCTGGGGGCTTCGACCGAGCTGTGGGTACTGGTGCTGGGGCAATTGCTCCACTCGGTGACGTTTGGCATGAGCCATCTGGGGGCTGTGCGCTTCATGACCCGCCAGCTGCCCGCCGAGCAGTTGATCCCGACTCAGGCACTCTATGCGGCCCTTGGCCTCGGCATGACGGTGGCGGCCCTGATGGCACTTTGCGGCGTGCTGTTCGAGCCTCTTGGCGGCGGCATCTTCTTCCTGATGGTGCTGGTGGTGTTGCCGGTGTTCTTCCTGCGGCTGCGCCCCTTTGCGCCCTCTGCGCAGGAGAGGGCTCCAGCCTGATACAGCTCTATTTGAATCATCATCTGGAAAAAGGGAGAGCCACGGCTCTCCCTTTTTCGTTGTCGCGGTTGCGCTGTTACTGCTGCTCGCCCAGATAGAGGCGGCTGAGGCGGCGCCAGGTATCCGAGCCGATGGTGCCGGCAAGCAGCTCATTGGATGCAGCATCAAAGCGGCCATCCGGCAGCCAGCCCAGTTGGGGCAGCAGTTGCGCCATCGTCACGTCATTGTGCTGCAGCTCCCGCTCCAGCGCTTCCCAGAAGGCGCTCCCCTTGACGTAAAAGAGCGGGTAGTAGGAGCGATCGCCAGCCATCACCTCGCGAGCTGCCCGATAGAGGCCGCTCTCGCGATGGGGCAGCTGTTTGCCCCGCTCGGCCAGCTCGTTGACCGCCGTGACCTGATGCAGCCGAAAGCGGCGCAGTGCCTTGATGGCGAGGTACTCGGCGAGGCTTTCGTTGACCCAGGTGGGCTGTGGAGCTGTGCGGCGAGCGCTGAGGATATGCACCGCCTCGTGGGCCGAGGTGCGCAGCAGGCGCAAGGGGGCCTGTGGCGTCGGTTTGCCAGCCTCGGTGGGGTAGTTGGCGACAAACACCTGATCCCCAGCAGCGCCGCCAAGGGAGCGGGTCGCCACATCCCGCCCCAGCCACACCAGTTGCCACGGGTGAGTGGGCGGATCCACATCGAGCTGGAAGGCCAGATAGTCGATGATCTCATTCAGTTGCTGCTGCAAGGCCGGCAGATCGAGCTGGTTGGCGGTCTCGTCATGGCTCAGCACCAGCCGCGGATCCGGCTTGGTGACGGGCACTGTGTCCAGACCAAACGGCAGGATCAGCGGCGGCTGGTTGACATCCGGCAGTGGTTGGCAGCTGCCATCCGGCAGACAGACCTTTCCTTGGCGACTCCCCATCTGGCGCACAAAGTTACCCCATTCGGTCAATAGCCACTGGTTGGGAGCAAACAGCAGCGACTGTTGGGCCGAGGCATCAGCGCCCACTGTCGGAGCCGGTGTGAGCGTGATCTGCCAGCCGATCTCTTTGCAGGAGAAGGGCTGGTTGAGGGCAACCGGCTGGTTGTCTGCAAGGCAGACCAGCGCGGGGGAAACCGGCGTGGCACTGCCCGGCAACTGACGAGCGGGGAGCAGGGTAAAGGGAGGTTTGCCCTGCATGGTGAGGTGCACTTGCAGCACATTGGCGCTGGCGCCCTGCTCGATAAGGTAGCGGGGGCCGTTCGCGTCATTGCCAGCGCAGGCCCACAGCGGCAGCAGCCACAGGGCAAACAGGGTGATATGACGACTCATAAGAGGGTTAGCGCTCCTGCTCGTAGCCCAGCAGATCGCCGGGCTGGCATTTGAGTTCACGGCAGATGGCCTCCAGAGTGGAGAAGCGCACCGCCTTGGCGTGGCCATTCTTGAGGATCGAGAGGTTGGCCTCGGTGATGTCGATGCGCTGGGCAAGCTCGCGGGCGGTCATTTTGCGCTCGGCCAGCAGGGCATCGAGCCGGATGATAATGGGCATACGTTCCTCACACCGTCAGTTGCTGTTCATCGGCCAGCAGTTTGGCCTCGCGCATGACCAGTGCCAGCGCCAGTACGATCAGTCCCGCCAGCAGTACCCGGAAATCTGAGGTACTCAGCGCTATGGTACCGAGTACTTCCGGGCCTCTCATGGTGAGCACCGTATCCAGCAAGGGGGTCAGGATCAATTCGACCAGGAAAGTTGTACAGAGCAGCAGTCCGATCTGCCGGTAGCGGCGGATCTGCTCGAAGGTGAAGAGCAGACCGGCGCGGTAGCCGCGAAACAGCTGATGCAGTTGCCAGAGCATCATCATAAAGACCAGATCCGGCAACAGCTGCACCAGGGTGCCGAGCAGCCGGGTGGAGAAGTGAAGGGGATAGTCGGCAGGATTGATGCCGGGGCGGCTCAAGATGGTGTTGAGCTTCTCCTGCAGAAAATCGGCGCCACCGAAGGGGGTCCACACCTCCAGCAAAGTGATCAAAGGGGTAGCCAGCAGTGCCAGCAGTAGCAGCCATTCGATCAGCATGCTCGAGCGTTCGAGTTTGTTGGAGATCATCTCATTCCTCACTGTGATGGTTTTATCTGAAAGGTAAAGTTTATCGTTTATCAATATTCATATCGGCAATGTTTATTGTTTTGCGATATACAGTCAAGATAAAACTTATTGAAAAACGATAATTTCAATCTGTCCGAAGGGGATGACTTTTGGCTGCTGCCTCTCTAGACTGGCGAGACTGTATACAAAAACTCAACATGGACAAGGAGTTATCGATGCACCAGGGATGGCTGCTGATCGGATTGTCGCTCACCTATCTGGGGCTGCTGTTTCTGATCGCCTTCGTGGCAGACAAGCACAAACGGCACCGTCTCAAGGGGCAACCGCTGCTCTACAGCCTGTCGCTGGCGGTCTACTGCACCTCCTGGACCTTCTTCGGCACCGTGGGGCAGGCGAGTGAATCCCCCTGGTCGCCGGTGCCCATCTACCTTGGCCCCATGCTGGTCTTTCTGTTTGGCTGGCGGCTGCTGGCCCGCCTTATTCTGGTGGCCAAGCGCGAGCACATCACCTCCATCGCCGACTTTATCGCCGCCCGTTACGGCAAATCCCAGCGGCTCGCCATGGTGATCGCCCTCATCGCCATCATGGGGATCCTCCCCTATCTGGTGTTGCAGCTAAAAGCCATCGTCACCGGGCTGGATCTGCTGATGGTCAACAGCGGCGGCATCAGCCCGACCAGCAATACCAGCGAGCTGGCGCTCGGGGTCACTCTGCTGCTGGCGCTGTTCAGCATCCTGTTCGGCACCCGCCATCTCGATGCCACCGAGCACCACAGGGGGATGGTGGTGGCCATCGCTTTCGAGTCGGTGGTCAAATTGCTGGCCTTTATCGCGGTGGGGGGCTTCGCCCTCTGGCTGATCCTGAGCAAACCGGGCGAGGCTCACGAGCAGGTGACCCGCGACTTTTTTGCACAGGTGGTGGCGGTGAGCCCCGGCAACCTGCTGGAGCTTGCCATCTATACGGTGCTGGCGATGTGCGCCGTCATCTGCCTGCCGCGCCAGTTTCATGTGACTGTGGTGGAGAACAATCAGGGGCAGGATCTGCACTGGGCGCGCTGGATCTTCCCGCTCTACCTGTTCGTGATGGGGCTCTTTATCTGGCCGCTGGCGCTGGCGGGCAAGCAGTGGGTGGGTGCCGATATGGCCTCTGACACCTATGTGATCAGCCTGCCGATGGCCCTCGGGTTCGATGGCATGGCGATGCTGGCGTTTCTCGGCGGCACTTCGGCGGCCACCGGCATGGTAATCGTCTGCACCATCGCACTGGCGATCATGGTGAGCAACGATCTGGTGCTGCCGGTGCTGCTGCGCCGCTTCTGGCGGCAGGGGCGCGACGAGCGGCTGGTACGGCTGCTGTTGCAGGTGCGCCGTGGCGCCATCCTGCTGATCTTGCTGGCGGCCTGGGGGCTTTACCTCTGGCTCGGCGATCTCACCAGCTTGTCGCGCATCGGCTATCTCTCCTTTGGCGCGGTGGCCCAGTTTGCGCCGGCCCTGCTGCTCGGCCTCTACTGGCGTCACGGCAATCGCAAGGGGGTCTATCTTGGGTTGAGCCTCGGAGTGAGCCTCTGGTTCGTGACCCTGCTGGTGGAGAGCGGGCTGCTGGCCGGCTCACCGCTGGCCGAACTGCTGGCACCGCCGGACTGGCCCGCATTTCGCGAGCTGAGTCTCGGGGCCTGGTGCATCTTCCTGAGCCTGCTATTCAACCTGCTCGGTTATGTGGCGGGCTCGCTGCTGTCGCGCCCTGCGGTGAGCGAGCGGCTGCAGGCGGCCAACTTTGTCGGCAAGCCGAGCCGCGATACCGCCGCCCTCTATCAGGCGCGGGTCTCGGTCAAGGAGCTGGAGATGCTGGCGGCCCGCTTTGTCGGCTCAAGCCGGGTCAAGCGTGCGTTTGGTCGCTTCGCCGGTGAGCGGGGCGGCACCCTGGCGCCCCAGATGCAGGCTTCGGCCGAACTGATTGCCCACACCGAGCGGCTGCTGGCGGGGGTATTTGGCACCTCCTCGGCGCGGTTGGTGCTTGCCTCTGCCCTGCAGGGGCGCAATATGCAGCTCGAGGAGATCGCCACCATAGTCGATGAGGCCTCCGACGTGTTTCGCTTCAACCGCGGCCTGCTGCAGGGGGCGATCGAGCATATCGGGCAGGGGATCTCGGTGGTGGACAGGGAGCTTCGGCTGGTGGCCTGGAACCGCCGTTACATCGAGCTGTTCCACTATCCGCCGGGGCTTATTCAGGCAGGGCGCCCCATTGAAGAGATCATCCGCTACAACGCCCAGCAGGGGCTCTGTGGCCCCGGCGATATCGAGGATCACGTGGCGCGGCGGGTCGCCTTTATGAAGCGGGGCAGCGCCCATATCTCGGCGCGGGAGCGCCCGGATGGGCGGGTGATCGAGATGCAGGGCAACCCCATGCCCGCCGGCGGTTTTGTTATGACCTTTACCGACATCACGCCGTTTCGCGATGCGGAGCGGGTGCTGCGCGAAGCGAACGAACATCTGGAGGCACGGGTGGCCGAGCGCACCCGTGAGCTCTCCGAACTCAACCGCCAACTGCTGCTGGTGAACCAGCAGGTGGAGCGGGCCAATCAATCCAAGAGCCGTTTTCTGGCGGCGGTCAGCCACGATCTGACCCAGCCCCTCAATGCCGCCAAGCTGTTTACCTCCTCCCTGCTGGAGATGTTGCCCGATGCTGGCGAGCAGGCCCGCATCGCCCGCCATATCGATGATGCACTGGGGGCGACCGAGGATCTCATCACCGATCTGCTCGATATCTCGCGGCTCGAAGCGGGCAAGTTCAAGGCCAAGAAGCTCGACTTTGCCCTGCGCGATCTGCTCGACAACCTCAAGGCGGAGTTTGGCGTGCTGGCCCAAGCGGGGGGGATCCACTTCTCGGTGGTGGAGAGCAAGCACGCGGTACACAGCGATGTGCGGCTGCTGCGCCGGGTGCTGCAGAACTTCCTCACCAATGCGTTTCGCTACAACCCGGGTGGCCGGGTGCTGCTCGGTTGTCGCCGGATGGGGGAGAAGATCCGCATCGAGGTATGGGACAACGGCCCCGGCATCCCGCAGGACAAGCAGGAAGCTATTTTTGACGAGTTCTCCCGCCTCGATCACTCCCGCACCGCCAAGGAGCAGGGGCTGGGTCTGGGGCTCGCCATCGCCCGCGGCATCTCGCAGGTGCTCGGTCATCAGCTCACATTGCAGAGCTGGCCGGGCAAGGGATCGGTCTTTGCGGTGACCCTCAATCTGGCGACCCGGCCGGTCACGGCCCATCAGCTGGCGGCGCCGGTGGTGCGTGACAGCCAGCTGGAAGGAGTCGCCGTGCTCTGTATCGACAACGAGCGGGACATTCTGACCGCCATGAGCACCCTGCTCGGCCGTTGGGGCTGCGAGGTGCGCTGCGCCGTCGATCTGGTCGAAGCCGAGGAGCTGGTGGCACAAGGGTTTGTGCCGAGATTGGTGCTCTCCGACTATCACCTCGACGATGGCAAGACCGGGTTGGAGGCGCTCGCTGCCCTGCAACGGGTGTGTGGCGACGAGCTGGGAGGCATCATCATCAGTGCTGATCGCAAGAGCGAGTTGCAGGCGCAGATCCGCGAGCGGGGGTATGGCTACATCAGCAAACCGGTCAAACCGCTCAAACTGCGGGCCCTGATGAACAGCCTGCTGCTGCGCTAGCCGCATCCGGGGCGGCTAGCCGTGAACCGGCTCACAAAACCGTAGAATGATCCTGTGGCCCGTGGTCATGGATGAATGTCGAAAACAGAGATTTATTGGCGAAGATCTCTTCATCTCCCTGCGCAATCGCCGCCAGTTACAGTATTGGCTTGCCACTGTCGGTGAACGCCGACAGTGGCAGACCGGATTGGCTCACTCTATAGTCGGGATGCGATTTTTTGCATCGCAAATGAAGTAACTGAAGGGCAAACCGATCGCAAGATCGGGACGCAAAGCTTCCGGTCCAGGGATGAGCCGTACTTGAGATAGCGGGGCCACCACAGGTTGTTGTGCACCTTTGCCAAGAGGCCGCACTGCCGTCTGCGTTACCTGTCAGGGCGTAGCCCTTTTCGTTGCCAACATAACGAAATAGGGAAATAAAATAATGCTAAGTCCAAAGCCTACCATGCTGGCCCTCGCGGTCGGTCTGTGCTGCGCCTCGTCCGCTTATGCTGCGGCGCCCGGCAAGCCGACCATCGGATGGGGCCCCACCAAGTTTTCCATCGTTGAAGTCGATCAGGCAGCCACTGCCTACAACAATCTGGTCAGGGTAAAGGATGCCGCCGATGTGGAGGTGAACTGGAACCTCTGGAGCGGCGATCTGGGCCAGAGTGCCAAGGTGCTGCTCAATGGTCAGGAGGTGTGGTCCGGCCCCTCGGCCGCGGCGGGCAGCGCCAAATTCAAGGTGAAGAAAGGGGGGCGCTACCAGATGCAGGTGGCGCTGTGCAACACCGATGGCTGTACCCTCTCTGATGCCAAGGAGATCGTGGTCGCCGATACCGACGGCAGCCATCTGGCGCCACTCAAGGCGCCGCTGCAGGAGAACAACAAGCCCTACGCCAACAAGTCCGGCAAGGTGGTGGGGACTTATTATGTGGAGTGGGGCGTCTATGGCCGCAAGTTTACGGTTGACAAGATCCCGGCCCAGAACCTGACCCATATCCTCTATGGTTTCACCCCCATCTGCGGCGGGGATGGCCTCAACGACAGCCTCAAGGAGATCGAAGGGAGCTTCCAGGCGCTGCAACGGGCGTGCGCCGGCCGGGCTGACTTCAAGGTGGCGATGCACGATCCCTGGGCCGCCATCCAGATGCCGCAAGGCAGCCTCACCGCCCATGATGAGCCCTACAAGGGCAACTTTGGCGCTCTGATGGCGCTCAAGCAGGCCTATCCGAACCTCAAGATCCTCCCCTCGGTCGGCGGCTGGACCCTCTCCGATCCCTTCTATTTCCTCGGTGACAAAACCAAGCGCGATGTGTTTGTCGGCTCGGTGAAAGAGTTCCTGCAGACCTGGAAGTTCTTCGATGGTGTGGATATCGACTGGGAGTACCCAGGCGGACAGGGCGCCAACCCGAAACTGGGCAGCCCGAGCGATGGTGCCACCTATGTGGCCCTGATGAAGGAGCTGCGAGCCATGCTCGACGAGCTGGAGGCCGAGACCGGTCGCCAGTATGAGCTCACTTCCGCCATTGGAGCGGGGGGCGACAAGATCCAGGATGTGGACTACAAGGCGGCCCAGCCCTACATGGACCACATCTTCATGATGACCTACGACTACAACGGTGCCTGGAGCAACACCGAGCTGGGCCACCAGACCAACCTCTATGCGGCGAGCTGGGATCCCGATACCAAGTACACCACCGACAAGGCGGTCAATCAGCTGCTGGCGCAGGGGGTTGAGCCGGGCAAGCTGGTGGTTGGTGCCGCCATGTATGGCCGTGGCTGGACCGGGGTGAGCGGTTATCAGGGCAACAACCCCTTCACCGGCAAGGCGACCGGCAAGGTGAAAGGCACCTGGGAGGACGGGGTGGTGGATTACCGCGACATCGTCAACAACCGGATGGGGGCGGGCTGGGAGAAGGGCTACGACGAAGTGGCCGAGGCGCCCTATCTGTTCAAGGCGGCGACTGGCGACCTCATCACCTATGACAACGAGCGCTCGGTCAAGGCCAAGGGGCAGTATGTGCTGGCCAACAAGCTCGGTGGCCTCTTCTCCTGGGAGATCGATGCCGACAACGGCGACATCCTCAACGCCATTCACGAGGGGCTAGGCCACGGCGAGGGGACGCCTCCACCAGCCAACAAGCCGCCGCTGGCCAACGCGGGCAGTGACCTCAAGGTGACCGGCCCGACCGAGGTGACGCTGGATGGGTCGGCCTCCCACGATCCGGAAAACAGCGCGCTCAGCTACAGCTGGAAGCAGATCTCCGGCCCGCAGGCTGCCCTGCTCGATGCCACTCAGGCCAAGGCCCGTGTTGTACTCGATGCCGTGTCCGCCGACATCAATCTGGTGTTCGAGCTGACGGTGGCCGATGACCAGCAGTTGAGTGCCAAGGATCAGGTTGTTGTCACCAACAAGGCGCCGCAGGCCAATCTGGCGCCTGTGGTGAGTCTACCTGCTACGGCCTCTGTGGAGGCGGGCAAGCAGGTGACCATCAAGGCGACCGCCTCTGATCCGAACGGTGATCCGTTGACTTATCAGTGGAGTGTGCCGGCAGGCATCACCGCAACGGGTCAGAACAGCGCCACTCTGGTGGTGACCGGCCCGAGCGTAACCAGCGACACCGGCTATGACCTGAGCGTCACCGTCTCCGACGGCGGGCTGGATGCCAGCGCGGCAACCCGTCTGACGGTCAAACCGGCCAGCAGCGGCGGTGGTTGCACGGCGACCGATCCGGATGCGGCCAACTGGCCAGTCTGGCAAGCGGCAAGCACCTATAACAGCGGCGACAAGGTGAGCCACAACCAGCTGGTATGGCAGGCCAAGTACTGGACCCAGGGCAACGAGCCTAGCCGCACCGCGGATCAGTGGCTGCTGGTGAGCAAGGTGCAACTGGGTTGGGATGCCAATGTGGCCTACAACGGTGGCGAGCTCACCACCCATAACGGCCGTCAGTGGAAGGCGCAGTACTGGACCAAGGGCAATGAGCCTGGCAAACACGACGTCTGGCAGGATGTGGGAGCCGCCAGCTGTAAATAAGCATTGAATGGTGGCGGGGCATGCCAGTCATGCCCCGTTTTTTCTCCCCGCTTCGCCACATTCTGGCGGGTCTGCCAACCGGTTTCCCCAGCTTCTCTCGTGTCCCTGCAAAGTGCTCACTCTTGCCTAGTGATTAATGCTCTCCCCGATAGCTGGCATCTGTGCCGCACGTTGCTCTTTGTGGTGCCGCTTGTGTTGGTACATGTCGGCATCGGCTCTGGCAAACGCAGCGGCAAAGTCGCCGCGATAGGGGGCCATCCCCATGCTGCACGAGATAGTGGGGGAGGCGCTGGCCAGCATGGTCGTCAGCCCAGCCATCGCCTGTCGCAGCTCGGTCGGTGTCATAGTAGTGAGCAGCACAAACTCATCCCCGCCGAAGCGGGCGGCAATCACCCCCTGACCAAAGTGCTGGCGTATGCCTGCAGCGATAAGGCGCAGGGCCTGATCACCCGCCAAATGGCCACTGCTGTCATTTAGCTGTTTGAGATTATCCATGTCGATCAGCAGCAGGGTGCCTTCTGGCTGTGCTTGCAGAGCGAGTTCGAATTGCTGGCGATTGGCGAGCCCGGTCAGCTGGTCGGTATTGGCCAGCTGATAGATGCGGCGGGACTGCTGATAGATGGTGATGGCGTGGCGAATATCCCGCGCCAGGATCGCCATCAGGTGGCTGTCGTAGCGGGTAAAGGCATTACGTTTGCTGCTGTCCATATTGATCATGCCGTAGAGCTGACCATCGATATGGATCGGGGTCGCCAGCGTGGCCTGGATTGGCAGGTCGGTGCAGTTGACCAGCAGCTCTCTGTCCTGTTCGGACAGGGGCATGGTGGCATTTATCTTCGACAGGTCGTTGATCAGCAGTGTTTTGTTGCAGCGCCCCTGAGTCAGCTTGTACTGAAAGGTGTGCTCCAGCGGCAGATTGATCCGCCGCAGTTTCACCAGATCCATGCCGATGGCCGCTTCATATCTCAACATGCCTGTGCCCGGCAGCAGCTTGATCAGGCAGCCCATCTCGGCTCCCGGGATCAACATTACGGCTCGTCTGAGCAGATCCTCCAGAAAGGCCTCTTCGGTCTGGTATTGCGCCGAGTTGCGGGCCAGCTCGGCGGTGGTTTCGTTGATCTTGAGCGCCTCACTCAGATGCTGCCACTGGCGGTGCAGATGGTAGCGGTAGTGGCGATAGAGCCAGAAGGTGCAGATAAGGTAGCTCTGGACTAGCAAGGTGCTGGCAAGCGGCGCCCTTTGCCAGCCATTGAGGCTGTTGATAAGCCAGATCATCCCGGCCAGTGGCAAGGCATAAATCGTCAAACGAACAAATTTGTCGTATCTGGATAACCGGGTGCGTGAGGGCAGTTCGTTGGGCATGAAGACACCTGCTGGCCATGCAAAGCGGCGATTATAAATTCATTAGTTGCGATACAGATGGGTCTTTTGTCGCATATTGTTCTTACTCATTGATTTTTCTCAATTTGGTGTGATGCAGATCAAAAAAATGGTGTGAGGTATCTGGTTGGAGGTGATGAGATTATCTCTGCATATCCGGCTGTTTTTTAAACATTAATTTCTTTAAAGTGGGTAATTGTCGGGGTTGGTAACTGGTGGGCTGGCAATGGTCCGATTTGCTTACTTATCAGAATTACCCTACAGTCAATCGGCGATTATTTATCGCCAGAAATAACGTTGTGACAAGGGCAAACCGATTGAAAAGTCGGGACGCAAAGCTTCCGGTCTAAGGGTCAAGACGACCTAGGATAGCGGGGCCACCACAGTAGAATGCAGGCTGCCTTTGCCAAGGGGTGGCCGTTTTTGTGTCACCTGTCGTGTTGCGTTGCCCTTTCGTTTTTCCCATAACGAAACGAAAAGGAAAGCAATATGCTAAGTCCAAAACCCGCACTGCTGGCCATGATGGTCGGTACCCTGCTCGCCTCCTCCGCCGCTTATGCGGCAGCTCCCGGCAAACCCGCCATCGGTTGGGGTCCCACCAAGTTTGCCATCGTCGAAGTCAGCCAGTCCGCGACCGCTTATAACGAGCTGGTCAAGGTGAAGGATGGCGCCGATGTGACCGTCACCTGGAATCTCTGGAACGGCGATATTGGCCAGAGTGCCAAGGTGCTGCTGGATGGCAAGGAGGTGTGGTCCGGTCCCTCTTCCGCCGCGGGTACCGCCACCTTCAAGGTGCACAAGGGGGGGCGCTATCAGATGCAGGTCGCGCTGTGCAACGGCGATGGCTGTACCCTGTCTGATGCCAAGGAGATCGTGGTCGCCGATACCGATGGCAGCCACCTTGCGCCGCTCAAGCCTGCTCTGCAGGAGAATAACAAACCCTATGTCAACAAGTCCGGCAAGGTGGTCGGTACCTACTATGTGGAGTGGGGGGTCTATGATCGCAACTTCACCGTGGACAAGCTGCCGGCCCAAAACCTGACCCATATCCTCTATGGCTTCACCCCGATCTGTGGCGGTGATGGCCTCAACGACAGCCTCAAAGAGATTTCTGGCAGCTTCCAGGCGTTGCAACGTGCCTGTGCCGGGCGCAAGGATTTCCAGGTCGCCATTCACGATCCCTGGGCCGCGCTGCAAAAAGGGCAGGGGTCACTGGTCGCCTGGGATGAGCCCTACAAGGGCAACTTCGGCAATCTGATGGCCCTCAAACAGGCCTATCCTGACCTGAAGATCCTCCCCTCCGTCGGTGGCTGGACCCTCTCCGACCCCTTCTTCTTCATGCATGACAAGGTCAAGCGTGACGTGTTCGTCGCCTCGGTCAAAGAGTTCCTGCAGACCTGGAAGTTCTTCGACGGTGTCGATATCGACTATGAGTTCCCGGGGGGCGATGGCGCCAACCCCAATCTGGGGGACAAGACCAAAGATGGTGAAACCTATGTGCTGATCATGAAGGATCTGCGCGCCATGCTCGACGAGCTGGAGGCCGAGACCGGTCGCACCTATCAGCTCACCTCCGCCATCGGTGCCGGTTACGACAAGATTGAGGATGTGGATTACAAGGCTGCCCAGCAGTACATGGACCACTTCTTCGTGATGAGTTACGACTACAACGGTGCCTGGAGCAATACCTCCCTGGGTCATCAGGCCAACCTCTATCAGGCTACCAACGGCTCGGCCAACAAGCGCTACAACACTGATGCAGCGGTGCAGCAACTGCTGGCGCAGGGGGTCGACTCCGGGAAGCTGGTGATCGGTGCCGCCGCCTACGGTCGCGGCTGGAAAGGGGTGAGCGGATATCAGGGCAACGATCCCTTCACCGGCACCGCCACCGGCAAGATCAAGGGCACCTGGGAAGATGGCGTGCTGGATTATCGCCACATCGTCAACAGCCATATGGGCGCAGGCTGGGAGTACAACTACGACGAGACTGCCGAAGCGGCCACCCTGTTCAAGCCCTCTACCGGCGAGCTGATCACCTATGACGACGAGCGCTCGGTCAAGGCGAAAGGCCAATACGTGCTGGCCAACAAGCTGGGCGGGCTCTTCTCCTGGGAGATCGATGCCGACAACGGCGACATCCTTAACGCCATGCATGAAGGTCTCGGTCACGGTGAAGGGGTCACTCCGCCAGCCAACAAGCCGCCAGTAGCCAACGCGGGCAGCGATCTGAGTGTCACCGGCCCGACCGAGGTGACGCTGAACGGCTCCGCCTCCCACGACCCGGAAAATGGCACCCTCACCTATAGCTGGAAGCAGGTCTCCGGCCCGCAGGCAGCCCTGCTAGATGCCACTCAGGCCAAGGCCCGGGTTGTACTCGATGCGGTGTCCGCCGACATCAATCTGGTGTTCGAGCTGACGGTGACCGATGACCATCAACTGACCGCCAGGGATCAGGTGGTGGTGACCAACAAGGCGCCGCAGCCCAACCTGCCTCCAGTGGTCACTCTGCCCGCCAGCGTCAAGGTGGAAGAGGGCAAGCAGGTGAGCATCACCGCCAAGGCATCCGACCCCAATGGCGACGAGCTGATCTACCAGTGGCAAGTGCCTGCCGGTATCACGGCGACCGGCCAGAACAGCGCCACCCTGGTGGTCACCGGCCCGGCGGTGGATGTCGAAACCGGTTATGACCTCTCTGTGACCGTCTCCGATGGCGCACTCGATGCCAACGCGGCCACCCGTCTCACCGTCACGCCAATCAACGAAGGTGGTGAGGGTGGCTCTTGCAACACCACAGATCCGGAAGCAGCCAACGTTCCCGCATGGCAGGCCAGCAAGGTCTACAACGGCGGTGACAAGGTGAGCCATAACCAGCTGGTATGGCGTGCCAAGTACTGGACTCAGGGTAATGAGCCGAGCCGAGCCGCCGATCAGTGGGCGCTGGTGAGTCAGGTTGATCTGGGCTGGAACGCAGCCGTTGCCTACAACGGCGGGGATCTCACCAACCACAACGGCCGTCAGTGGAAGGCCAAGTGGTGGACTCAAGGCAATGAGCCGGGCAAGCACGATGTCTGGCTGGATATCGGGGCAGCAAGCTGTAACTGAGGCCTCCTCACCGATGACGGGGCATGGCGACATGCCCCTCATTCCCGGTAGCAATATGAACGAGAACCCGACAATGACCACAAATGTGACCCGAATCGCTGCCTTCATCATGGCAACCCTGGCGGCTGGCCCCCTGTCTGCCGCCACCTCGCCCCTGATATTCAATGACACGACACCGCAAAGCGATCTGGCGGGTAGCTTGGCTGCCAGTGTGCAGTTTGCCCAGAGCCAGATCCTGCCGTCTCATCCCAAGGAGGGGGATCGCCAACCCATCCTGACCAGCCTGCGCAAGAGCCTGCTGCTGGTGAAACCACTCCAGGCCGACGGGGTGACCCCCATAACGGTGGAGGCCCGTGACGGCAGCGGCAAGCTGCTTGGCACCCTGACCTTGTCGCCGCCATCGGCGCTGCCAGAGACGGTCTACCATCTCGCGGGGGCTCCAGAAGGGGGAGTGAGTTTCATCCCGGAGAGCGGCACCACTGCCGTCATCAGCAGCAGTGCTGATTTGGCCAAACTGAACGACAAGAGCGGCGCCTTTCTCAAGGATCGGCTGACTGGTCGCGCGCTGGTGGAGATCCAGACTGCCGACGGCCGCTGGGTTCGGGATATCTACCTGCCCGTGAGCCCGGAGCTGGAGGGCAAGATGGTGCGGATCCGCTCCAGCGCCGGTTATAACTCGACGGCCTTCTATGGCGAGCGACAGGTGACCGTCTCCCGTGGCCAGACCCTGCAATTCAAGTTTGCCAATGGGCAGTGGTTCCGCGAGGGGGAGCTGGAGAACAACCGCATCACCTATGCAGCGGATACCTGGAGCGGCGAGCTGCCTGCCGAGTGGATCCAGCCCGGACTGACCCTCTCCGTTCGTCAGGGCAATCTCAGTGGTGAACTGCGTGACATCAAGGTCGGCGCCCCCGGCGAGCTGCTGCTGCACACCATCGACATCGGCATGCTCACCACACCACGGGATCGCTTTGCCTTTGCCAATGACAAGGAAGCCCATCGCGAATACTTCCAGACCATTCCGGCCAGCCGGATGATTGTCAGTCAGTATGCACCGCTCTCCCTGCCTGAGGTGATGCTGCCCAACGGCACCCTGCTGACCGATTTTGACCCGAGCGAAGGGGGCTGGCATGGCGGCACCATGCGTCAGCGCATCGGCAAGGAGCTTATCTCCCACGGGATCGACAATGCCAACTACGGCATCAACAGCAGCGCCGGTGAAGGGGAGGGAAGCCATCCCTTTGTGGTGGCCCAGCTGACGGCGCACAACAGTCGCGGCAAGTATGCCAATGGAGTTCAGGTGCACGGTGGTTCCGGTGGCGGTGGCATCGTCACGCTGGATGATTCGCTGGGCAACGAGTTCAGCCACGAGGTGGGCCACAACTTCGGCCTTGGCCACTATGTGGATGGTTTCCGCGGCTCGGTTCATCGCAGTGCCGATCAGCTCAACTCCAGCTGGGGCTGGGACAGTGACAAACACCGTTTCATCCCCAACTTCTCGCCGACCCGCACCAATGAGGATGCCTGTCTGGATGACCAGTGCCAGCCTCCGTTCGATGGCCGCAAGTTTGGCCACGATGCGATGGCGGGCGGCCGCCCCCTCTCCGGTGCCAACCGTTTCACCCTCTATACCCCCAATTCCGCCGCCATCATCCAGCGTTTTCTGGAGAGCAAGGCAGTGTTCGATGCCAACTCGGCCACCGGCTTTAGCAAGTGGAACAGTGCGACGGCCAGGATGGAGCCCTATCAGCACACAATCGAGGGGATCGAGAAGGTCGATGCCCCCATGGATGCCCTGAGCGAGGCAGGACTGAGTGCCCTGCTGGCGGATTACGGCTTGGTCAGGGTCGCCATGTGGGATGGTCGCTGGACCCGTGATATCCGGGTGCCGATTGCCTCTGCGGACAACCGGGGGCGCAGTCTGACCATCGATCACGGGGCCGGTTACAACAGCCACCTTTTTATCAACGGCAAGGATATCTTGGTGAGCAGGGGCTTCAAGAAGAGCTTCACCTCGGATGGCCAGAGCTGGGTGGAGGTCTCCCCTATCGATACCAAGGTTGCGCGCAAGCCCGAGCAGTTCGGCGCGCCGGTGACCACCCTAGTGGGCTATTACGATCCGCAAGGAGCCCTGCGCAGCTATATCTATCCGGCGCTGCACGGTGCCTACGGCTTCACCTATCCGGATGACAGCAGCACCCTGTCCGGCAATGACTGTCAGTTGCAGGTGGAGACCCGCGATGGTCTACAGCGCTTCAGGCTGGCCAATCACCGGGCGGCCAGCAGCGTCATGAACAAGTTCCACATCAACCTGCCCACCGCCAGCGAGCCAGGTCGCGCCACTATCCAGTGCCGTGGCCAGACACTGGTACAGCAGAGCTTGCTGCCACCGCAGCAGTCACTCTCCTTTACCGTCAACGGGCGGCCGCTGGAGCAGGGCGTGGTTGAGAACCGGCCTCCGGTGGTGACCGTACCGGCGCAGCTCGGCGGCATCGGCGGTGAGTGGCTGACCGTCACTGCCGAGGCGAGGGATCCCGAGGGGGATGCGCTCAGCTACCGTTGGCACTTCCCAGCGGGCTGGCAGGCGGAAGGCGAGACCAGTGCCAACCTGCGTCTGTTACCGCCGGCTGTCACCACCAGCGAGCAGCATGAGCTGAGTGTGAACGTCTCGGACGGGGTACATCAGAGTGAAGGGCGCGTCGTGCTGACGCTGGCGCCCGTGGTCGACGGCTCTTGCAACACCACAGATCCGGAAGCGGCCAGCGTTCCCGCATGGCAGGCCAGCAAGGTCTACAACGGCGGCGACAAGGTGAGCCATAACCAGCTGGTATGGCGTGCCAAGTATTGGACTCAGGGCAATGAACCGGGCCGCGCCGCCGATCAGTGGGCGCTGGCGAGTCAGGTTGAGCTGGGCTGGAGCGCCGCCGTTGCCTACAGCGGCGGTGAGCTGACCAACCACAATGGCCGTCAGTGGAAGGCCAAGTGGTGGACTCAAGGCAACGAGCCGGGCAAGCACGATGTCTGGCTGGATGTCGGGGCGGCAAGCTGCCCCTAGGTTGAGTCCATGATGAAGATGGCGGAGCCTGTTCAGGCGGGCTCTGCCTTTTGCCACAAAACCATAGAGAGCAACAATAATGAAAAAAAACCGCATCACCCTTCTGCTTGCCGGCATGATGCTGAGCGGCCACCTGTGGGCGGCCGAGGCATACGACATCAACAAATCCTATCCGGGCGGCAGCCAGGTCAATTACAACGGCCAGGTTTTTGAGGCCAAGTGGTGGGTCAACCCGGGTCAGACTCCCGGCATGGCGGCCGCCAATGAGTGGGATACCCCGTGGAAGCTTGTCGGCGAAGGGGAAGTGACCCCGCCGGACACCGGTGGCGATGACAAGCCCAATCCGCCGACGCCAACCCCGCCGGATGGCAGTACCACCCCCGTCTATATGAGCCAGGCCGAGCTGGATGCCAAAGAGAAGGCGCTGACCGACTTCCCGGCGATGGAAGCGGTCAAGGCCTCCATCGCTACTCGGGACAATCTGGTGGTCGAGGCGGTACAGCCGGGCCGTGCCGACAACCTGGGCAACGTCAAGCGGGTCGAAAGCCTTCTGAGCGAGAGCCAGTTCAACTACCTCTTCCCGCTACGCGCCCCCGAGTACACCTATCGTGGCCTGTTGCAGGCGGCGGCCAAGTTCCCGGCCCTGTGCAGCGACTACAGCGATGGCCGCGATGCCGATGCCATCTGCCGTAAGACGTTGGCAACCATGTTCGCCCACTTCGCCCAGGAGACCGGCGGCCATGAACACTGGCGCCCGGAAGCCGAGTGGCGTCAGGCGCTGGTCTACGTGCGCGAGATGGGATGGAATGAGACCATGCGCGGCGGTTACAACGCCGAGTGCCGTCCCGATGTGTGGCAGGGTCAGCAGTGGCCGTGCGGTACGTTCGACAATGGCGAGTTCAAGAGCTACTTTGGCCGCGGCGCCAAACAGCTCTCCTACAACTACAACTACGGCCCCTTCTCCGAGGCGATGTTCGGCACGGTACGCACCCTGCTCGACCGCCCCGATCTGGTGGCCGACACCTGGCTGAACCTCGCCAGTGCGGTGTTCTTCTATACCTATCCGCAGCCGCCCAAGCCCTCCATGCTCCATGTCATCGATGGCACCTGGCAGCCGAATGACCATGACAAGCAGAACGGTCTGGTGCCGGGCTTCGGGGTCACCACCCAGATCATCAACGGTGGGGTGGAGTGCGGCGGCCCGGTCGAGCACGCCCAGTCCCAGAATCGCATCAACTACTACCGCGAGTTTGCCAACTACCTCGGGGTGGCGGTGCCATCCGATGAGGTGCTGGGTTGCAAGAACATGAAGGTGTTTGACGACAATGGCGCCGGTGCCTTGCCCATCTATTGGGAGCAGGACTGGAGCTATGTGGCAGAGAACCCCAACGGTGGCAAGAGCTATGCGTGCAAGCTGGTGGGCTACCAGACCCGTTTCAGCGCCTTCAAGGCAGGGGATTACAGCCGCTGCGTTCAGCACTTCTATCCGGAGGTGGTGATCGAGGATAACGGCGGTGGCACCAACCTGCCGCCGGTGGCCAATATCACTGGCCCGGCGCAGGCCGAAGGTGGCAGCAAGGTGACTCTCTCTGGCCAGCACTCTAGCGATCCGGAAGGCAAGTCGCTCTCCTATGCCTGGACTATCCCGGCTGGAGCCTCTGCCCCGGCACTGGATCAGGTCACTCTGGAGTTGACCCTGCCCAAGCCGGCCAGCGATACCAAGCTGGAAATCAAACTGACGGTCACAGATGAAGGTAATCTGAGCCGCAGCACCACCCATAGCCTGCTGGTGAAAGGAGAGGAGGGGGGCGTAACGCCGCCTGACTATCCGGCCTATAAAGAGGGGACTCCCTACAAGGCGGGCGAGCTGGTCAGCAACGGCGGTGCCAGCTACGAGTGCAAACCGCACCCCTACACCGGCTGGTGTGCAGGTGCTGCCTGGGCTTATGAGCCGGGCAAGGGTACGGCCTGGGCCGATGCCTGGATCAAGCTCTGAGCCGTTTCAGGGTTACAAGGCTTGCCGACAAGCCAGTGCACTATTCAGTGCAATGACAATCCGGAGCAATAAAAGATGGGGCCTGCGGGCCCCATTCTTGTTTGGTGGAGTTCAGGTTTGGCCGTGGAACATCTGGCCCGGACAGGACAGCGCCTCGAAAGGGCTGTGTGATGATGTGTGTTGTTTTTTTATTACATTTTCCGTGAAAGGCTTTCAGCAATTACTTGCCGTAGCGGAAGTAGTATTCACGGGTGGAGGGGGCATAGGCATCTTTCTCTACAACGCCGTTCTTGGTAGTTGCACCGCGCAGGTGGAACAGGACTGCCAGATTCTCAAACATGGTTTACCTCATCGCTCTGTCATTTATGGTTATGGTATGTGACCTGGGTCACGGTTTGATCCTATGGTCATTTGTGAGCCAGATCAACTTTCCGTGTTGTAAATTTACAAAAATCATGGAAAGGGTTTTCAAATGCAATGCCCTTTATGGAAAGGCTTTCCCGAGGTGACGGGGGAGAAGCTGACGATCAGCCTGCAAAAGATGCCTGAGAGCGGGGGCGTTGCACGGGGAAAGAGGCTTGCTGCACGGCCTCTCCTTTATAGGTGCTTGAGCCGATTTGTGACATAAAACAGAGAGATAGCACGCGTCTTGCTGGTAAAAACAGCGAACTGCTGCAATTTTGACTAAACGAATCAGTCGCGGTTATTTTAGGGTTGACAGCAAAGCGGGTGATGCCTATCATGCGCCTCCGTTGCCGGAGATAACTTCGGTGGCGCCGAGGTGAGTTGGGGTTATAGCTCAGCTGGGAGAGCGCTTGCATGGCATGCAAGAGGTCCGCGGTTCGATCCCGCGTAGCTCCACCAAATTCTCCTCGAACAATCTGGAATCAAAGGGGTTATAGCTCAGCTGGGAGAGCGCTTGCATGGCATGCAAGAGGTCCGCGGTTCGATCCCGCGTAGCTCCACCAGATTCTTGATTGTGATTGAATACCCAGGGCAGTGTGGTGTGTATCACCCAAGCCGACCTTTGTGGGGTTATAGCTCAGCTGGGAGAGCGCTTGCATGGCATGCAAGAGGTCCGCGGTTCGATCCCGCGTAGCTCCACCACTATTTAGGATGAATGGCCGCCAGAACCATTTATTCAGTACCGAATTTGGGGTTATAGCTCAGCTGGGAGAGCGCTTGCATGGCATGCAAGAGGTCCGCGGTTCGATCCCGCGTAGCTCCACCAAATTCAGAGTGACAGCCGGTCATTCACAAAAATCGGGGTTATAGCTCAGCTGGGAGAGCGCTTGCATGGCATGCAAGAGGTCCGCGGTTCGATCCCGCGTAGCTCCACCAAATTGTTGTTACAAGAAACAAAAAGGCCACCGCATCGCGGTGGCCTTTTTGTTTTCTCTTGTCCCGTCCTGAATATGGTTTACACGCTTTCCCCCCCAATAAATGGAGAACCCGATGGGACAAGGTGTGAAACGGACACAGCGCGATTACTCGCTGACTTTTAAACTGGCGCTGGTCGAGCAGATTGAAAAAGGCGAGCTCACCTACAAACAGGCTCAGGTGCGTTATGGCATTCAGGGCCG